>DATHNH010000001.1:0-5900 GCA_035486255.1 Solirubrobacteraceae bacterium
ACGCCGAACGCGGCGAAGGCGCCGATCATTCCTCCCTCGACGCCGCCGAGCCCGCCCGGCAGCGGTAGCAGGTTGCCGACCATCCCGAGAAAATATGCCATCAAGATGACCGTGAACGGTGGGGCACTGCCAAACGCGTGGAAACACGCCCACAGTACGCAGATATCGAAGCCCCACCAAGCCGGCGCGCCCAACAGGCCGGGGTCGCGAGAGCGAATCAGATCGATCGCCGTGCGCACGCCGCTGGCCGCCAGGGCGGGCACGGTCACCGCACGCGCCAGCCAGTGCTCCAGGCGGCCGGAACCGGCAGCCCACCGCGCGAGACGTCGCTCGATGTCACCGGGTAGCAGCGCCATCGCGCCCGCCGCCGCGAACAGGAGCGCCGCGACCACGGCAGGCACGATCGTGAGGGCGAACGAGCCTTCACCGGGGAGGACGCCCGTACCCAAGCCGATCCCGTCGAGCAGCACGGCACCCGCGTAGATCACGTACAGCAGCACCATGAAAGCCACCATCCGACACGCGACGAGCCGCGGCTCCATGCCCGAGCGACGCAGCGCCCAAGCCGTCAGTGCGATGCCGCCGGCTCCGGCCGCGGCGAACAGACGCGTGGCGGCAAGACCGGCCATCGTGATCTGATAGCTCTCGCGCCAGCCGATCGGACTGGGCGGGCGCACGAAGACCGCGCGAAAGAGGACTACGTAGCCGCCAAACGAGCAGATCTCGAACACGACCCCAATCGCAATCCACCAGGTGTCGCCACGCTCGATGCGATGCGCCGTGCTGCTGAAGCCCGCAAGCTTGGGCAGCACGAAGTAGAGGAAGGCCACGGCCGAGAGCACGAATATGGCGAAGGCGATTGCGCTGCGACGCGTGACCGGCACGCGCGGCATCTGCTCATCCAAGGCGCTGCCATTCAACGCGGATCGATCTGGCTCGTCCATCTCACTCATCTCTCTGCGTCTCACTCATCTCTCGACGGGTCCTCATGCCCCTTGCGCCCTCATCTCGAGCGCGGCGACCGCTCGCCCTATGCTCGCCAGCGCCGGCGAGGCCTGTGGTGCACCGCGACGCACCACGGTGGTGAGCGCGGCGCCCGCGAGCAGGTCCACCACGTAGTGCTCGCCGAGATATACGAGCGCGAATCCGAGCGTGGCGGTATAGCCCCAAGCCAGAGCGCCCACGACCGGCCCAGTCTCTGAGAGCAGCTGGGCGGCCATCATCGATGTGGCGAAGTGCAGCGAGGGCATCGCAGCCAGTGGATTGCCTCCAAGCACACTGTAAAGGGGACCCCAGCCGTCTTTCCAGAAGAACTCCCCGTATTCCACCATCATGCGCCTGACGGCGATGTCGTGGGAGCCCGCCGATACCGTGGATACTGGCCTCACGGCCATGTCGCGCGGGTCGCCGGCGGATGTCGATGCCGGGAGCGGGCGCCCGTCGAAGTGTCCGCCGCGACCTGCATGCGTGGCCGCGTACCATGGGGGCGCGGTGGGCAGAATCCAGTAGACCATCGCGCCGATGTCAAAGACCGCGTAGGTCATGACGGCTGCGCGATCGAAGCGAGCGCGACGTCGCAGCATGATGTAGACAAGCGTCCCGTGGGGCACTAGGAACCACGACCAATGTGCCCACACGAGCACGCGATCGCCGAGCCGCCATTGGCCGCGGGCGAGTCTTCGCTGTAGACGCACAGTAGGCAGTTGACCCAATCCCAGTGCACGATCGACCACGATCGGATAGTCGACGAGCACCCGCCGCGCTTGGGCGCCCTCGTCGTCGTGCGGCGCCTTGTAGGCAGCCAGATAGGCCCACATCTGCAACGCACATACAGCTACGTCACGCGTGCGCGAGCGGCGCACTGCCACGCACAGTCCGATCGGCGCGGCGAACGCGACCGTCTGTGCCACGATCGGTGGTGTCGGGAGTCGCTTGCGCAGGAGCGGCGCTACCACGCCCGCGGCGACCATGCCCCAGGCGGCTGTCCTGATGACCTTGGACCCCCGCACGGGGCGAGGAGTATATGAGCCTATGCGGCAGTTCCCCCTGCGCGCATCGTGGAAGGACAGTTTCTCGTTATGCCGCCGTGCCGGTCTCGACGCGCTCGCGCATGTGCGCCCTGGCCTCCGCGACGAGTGCACCGACGACGTGGCTGGTCTCATCTGCCTCCGGGTGCCACTGCACGCCGAGCACGAAGCGCCTGTCGGGCATCTCGATAGCCTCGGGCAAGCCGTCCATCGAAGAGGAGCCGCTGATCCGAAGGCCCTCCCCCAGACGATCCACACCCTGATGGTGGTGAGACTTCGTGGCGTGACGGGTCTCGCCGGCGGCGCCCGCCGCGAGCGAGCCCTCGAGGAGCTCCACGTCGTGGTCGGCCCCGTCGAAGGTGCCCGGGACACGCAGGTGTTCATGATGGCCGAAGCGCTCGGGGAGGTGCTGGAGCAGGGTCCCGCCGTAGGCCACGTTGATCAGCTGCATCCCGCGACAGATCCCGAGCACCGGCAGTTCACGCTCGATCGCGGCGCGCACGAGCGCGATCTCGAAGCGGTCGCGCTCGGGGACGGTGTCGAGCGTCTCGGGATGAGCTTGCGCCCCATAGCTGGCGGGATCGATGTCCGCCCCACCTGCCAGCACGAGACCGTCGAGCAGCTCGAGCACCTCTGCCGGGTCTTCGAGTAGAAGCTGATCGGGGGGCAGCATCACCACGAGCGCACCGGCGCTTTGCACGGCTTGCACGTAGCTGCGGGAGAGCAGCACGGCCTCCTGATCCCACATGCCCCAACGGGCGCGCTCGAGAGCGGTGCATATGCCGACAACCGGCCATCTCATTTCCGCACACGATAGGGGCACAAAGCGATGGATGGAAGATGGGCTCGTTCTTGCCGGTATTCTCGCCCGGTCCCAGCGGCGATAGACCGCTACCGGCGCCGAGTCATGTGGGCGCCCGCCGACGAGAGGAGAGCCACAATGAGCGAGCCTTACATCCAGTTCGAGAGCGTCAATGTGCTTTTGCGCGAGGGAGCGGCGACGATCGAGCTGAACCGACCGCAGGCGCTGAATGCTTGGAACAAGCAGCTCGGCGAAGATCTGCTGGCGGCGCTCGGCCGGGTGGCCGGGGACGAGGCGGTGCGAGCTGTTTGCATCACGGGCGCCGGACGCGCCTTCTCCTCCGGGGCTGATCTGCGCGACATCAGCGGTGACGACCTGACCCCCGAGGGTCGCCCGAACGTGTACGGGGTGCTCACCGAGCGCTACCACCCGATCATGCACGCGATCCGCGAGATGGGCAAGCCAGTCGTGGCGGCCGTGAACGGCGGCGCCGTCGGCATCGGCTGCTCCCTTGCGCTGTGTTGCGATCTCGTGGTCGCGAGCGAGAGCGCCTACTTCCTGCTCGCGTTCGTCAATATAGGGCTGGTGCCCGACGGCGGGTCATCGCTGTTCGTGCCTACGCGAGTGGGGATGGCGCGAGCCGCGGAGATGGCGATGCTCGGAGAGCGAGTGCCCGCCGCGCAGGCGCTCGAGTGGGGGCTCGTGAACCGCATCTTTGCCGACGAGGACTTCGCCGTCGAGAGTGCCGCCTTGACAGCGCGCCTGGCCGCCGGGCCGACACGCTCCTATGCCGCGAGCAAGCGCCAGCTCAACAGTCAGCTCTACTCGAACATGGCCGAGCAGCTCGAGCTGGAGGCGACGCTGCAACAGGAGATGGCCGGCAGCGACGACTTCGTCGAGGGCGTGAGCTCTTTTCTTGCCAAGCGTCCGGCCAATTTCTCGGGGCGTTGAATCGCTTTCCGAAGGTAGTCATGGGCTCCCGCCGGGGCCAATTCGGCGCGTTCCGGTCGTTGGGGACGCGCGTTCCGTCCGCGCCTGAATAGAATCCCGCCCGCCTTGAGTCACCTGCTTGCCACACCACTCGCGTTCTTCACCCCCCAATCGGGCGGCTCGCCGAACGCCGACCAGATCGACAGTCTCTACAAGATCACGCTGTACGTGGCGCTTGTGATCTTCGTGCTGGTCGAGGGGGCCCTCGGCTATGCGCTTTACCGCTTCCGCGCACGTAAGGGCGCAGTGGCGGCGCAGATCCACGGAAACACACGTCTCGAGGTTGGTTGGACAGTCGGCGCTGCCGTGATCCTGCTGGCCTTGGCCGGGCTCACGTTCGCCAAGCTCTCCTCGATCCAGAATCCGGTGAACTCGAGTGCCGAAGGCGAACACCTCGTGAGCGACAGTGCTCGTTTGTACGCGAGCAACGAACAAAAGCTCCCGCCCAACGGCAAGTCGCTCAAAATCACGGTCGTCGGCCGTCAGTTCGTATGGCAGTACGTCTATCCGGGAGCGAGTGAAGCCGACGGTCTCGGCGCGCCGTACTCCTACGAGGAGATGGTCGTGCCCACGAAAACCACGGTGACACTCGACATCGTCTCCGCGGACGTGGTCCACTCGTGGTGGGTGCCCCAGCTCGGCGGCAAGTTCCAGGCAGTGCCCGGCTACCACAACTACACCTGGTTCAAGATCGAAAAACCGGGCATATTCCGCGGGCAGTGTGCGCTCATCTGCGGGCGTGGGCATGCGCGCATGATCGCCACCGTCAAGGCCGTGCCGCCGGCGCAATTCGAAGCGTGGCTTGCCTACCAGAAGAAGCTGATCGCCGAAGCGAACGCCCAAGCGAAGGTCGCGCGCGCGAAGCTCGGCAAGCAGATCGGCGCCGGACAGGTAGAGAACCCGTGACCGCGACAAGCGCTCGCCCGACAGACTTCCACCGAATTTCCGAGCCCGGACACTAGGAGACCCGCTCGATGGCCACCTACGCAGCCCCGATCCCGCAGGTAGTCGCCCACGAGGCAAAGCCCGAGCCGCGCGGTTGGGCGAGCTGGATCACGACGACCGATCACAAGCGGATCGGGATCATGTACATGGTCACGACGTTCGTGTTCTTCATCCTGGGCGGCGTCGAGGCGCTGATCATCCGCCTGCAGCTTGGGGTCCCCAACAACACACTGGTCTCGCCACAGATCTACAACCAGCTGTTCACGATGCACGGGACGACGATGATCTTCCTGTTCGTCGTGCCGATGATGGCCGGCCTTGCCAACTACTTCGTGCCCTTGATGGTGGGCGCACGCGACATGGCCTATCCGCGCCTGAACGCGCTCTCGTATTGGCTGCTGCTCGCCGGCGGCCTCGTCTTCTACGCGTCGATCTTCTGGAACCCACCGGAAGCCGGCTGGACGAGCTATGTGCCACTGTCGAGCATCACCTACTCCCCCGGTGGCGGCCAAGACGCGTGGATCTATCTGATCCACCTCACCGGACTCTCCTCGATCCTGGGTGCGATGAACTTCTACGCGACGATCGCCAACATGCGTGCGCGCGGCATGAGCTGGGGGCGCTTGCCGCTGTTCATCTGGGCGATCCTGACCTACTCGATCCTGATCATCTTTGCGATGCCCGTGATCGCAGGCGCCGTCACGATGCTGCTGACCGACAGGCACTTTGGCACGCACTTCTTCGATCCGGCCAACGGCGGCTCGGCGCTGTTGTGGCAGAACCTGTTCTGGTTCTTCGGGCACCCCGAGGTGTACATCATGGTGCTGCCTGGCTTCGGGATCGTCTCGGAGATCTTGCCCGTCTTCGCGCGCAAGCCGATCTTCGGCTACAAGGCGATCGCCGCATCGACAGTCGCGATCGCGTTCCTCGGCTTCCTGACCTGGGCCCACCACATGTTCACGGCCCCGATACCCGAGGCGCTGGTCATCTTCGTGATGATGAGCTCGTTCTTGATCGCGGTGCCCACGGGCGTGAAGATCTTCAACTGGATTGCGACGCTATGGCACGGGACGGTCGAATTCAAGACACCGTTGCTGTTCTGCGCGGGATTCATCGCGCTGTTCATGATCGGCGGC
>DATHNH010000002.1:0-8563 GCA_035486255.1 Solirubrobacteraceae bacterium
GCGAGGCCATGTTCGAAGGTCCTGTAGAAGATCATCGCCACGGGCGCTCCGAGCAGCAGCAACAGGTAGCCGAGCGCTACTGTGCGCAGGCCGATTCGTCGCGCGGATGTCCCATGCGCGCTTGCGTGTCCGTCTGTGCGCGGTGGGACCGTTTGACGCCCCACCTGTGCACCGATTCGTGCGAGCGCGGCCGTGTCAGAGGACATGGCGAGACCACCTACGCGACAGCCAGGTCATCGCCGCGAGCACGATCAACGCGCACACGAGCAGCACGACAGATACCGATGCGGCCGCCGACACGTTGTCGTTCTCGACCTGGTTGAAGATGTAGACCGAGCCGACTTCGGTCTTGAAGGGGAGATTGCCCGAGATCAGCACCACCGAGCCGAACTCGCCCAGTGCGCGCGCGAAGGAGAGCGCCGCGCCGGAGAGGATCGCGGGGGTGAGGTTGGGCAGCACGATCCGTCTGAAGACGGTCCAGCTGCCGGCTCCCAGCGAGCTGGCGGCTTCCTCCATCGAGCCGTCGAGCTCGAGCAGTACCGGCTGCACCGAGCGGACCACGAAGGGGAGCGTCACGAACAGCAATGCCAAGCCCACGGCCGCGCGTGTGAAGGTGATGTCGATCCCGGTCGGTCCTCCCTTGCCGTAGAGGGCGAGCAGCACCACGCCCGCGACCACGGTGGGCAGCGCGAACGGCAGGTCGATCAACGCGTTCACGATGTTCTTGCCGGGGAACTGATCGCGTATCAGCACCCATGCGATGAGCGTCCCAAACAGGGCGTTGATCGCCACCACGATCGCCGAGACGACCAGCGTGAGCTTCAGCGCCGCCACCGCCTCCGGGGCCGACACGGAGTGCCAGAAGGCGGCGGTCCCCCCGCTCGCCGCGCTGTCGAGCAGCGCGGCTACGGGCAGCAGGACGAGCACTGAGAGGTATACGCCGAGCAGGCCCCCGCCGAGCGCGGTGCCCGCTCGCCCGCGCAGGCGCGAGCTTGTGCCGCGCCTCGGTCCACTCTGCCCCGAGGAGCTGCGTCCGCCGAGCGAGAGCCCGCGCCGGCCGCGCCCGTGAAGGGCCGGCGGCGCGAGCGCCTGCGATGCCGGCTCAGGGCTCATTTGCTCGTGGATACCCCGAGCGATTCCTCGATCTTGGTCACGATCCCGGCGGTGCCTTCGGTTTCGAAGAATTCCTTGTCCACCTTGCTCCATCCGCCGAGCGAGTCGATCGTGAACAGGCCTGCCGGGGTGGGGAACTCACCGGGGCTTGCCACGCCTTCGATCACCGGGCGATAGCCCTTTTCGGCCCAGATCTTCTGGCCGGCGGGGGAGAGCAGATAGTTGACGAACTTCTGCGCCCCGGCCGTGTTCCCGTTGCCCACGATCGCGATCGGGTTCTGAATCAGGATCGTGGCCTTGGGGATCACGTATTCGATCGACGAGCCCTTCTTCTGATCGGCGATCGCCTCGTCCTCGTAGTCGATCAAGGCATCCCCGCGCCCCGCCAAGAACGTCTGCAGCGCGTTGCGCGCCGAGCTGTCCTGGCTGACGACGTTGTGGAACAGCGCCTTCAGGTAAGCCTGTGCTTCGGCGGGCGTCTTGCCTTCTTTGATCTGGGCCCCATAGGCGGCCATGATGTTCCAGCGGGCGCTGCCCGAGGTGAACGGGTTGGGAGTTACGACTCCTACACCCGGCTTGACCAGATCGCTCCAGCTGGTGATGTGCTTGGGGTTGCCCTTGCGCACGATGATCACCGCGACGGAGTTGGTGACGAACCCGTGCGTGGCGTTCTGATTCCAGTTGGAGGACACCAGGCCCGCCTTCACGAGCCGCGTCACGTCCGGTTCCAGCGAGAAGTTGACGACGTCGGCTTTCAAGCCGGCGGCAACAGCACGGCTCTGATCGCCGGAGGGGCCGTAGGACTGGTTGAACTTGATGCCCTTGCCTTCGCTTGTGGCGTTGAATGCGGGTATCAACGAGGCGTATGCCCCTTGCGGCGTGGAGTAGGCGACGAGTGTGAGTTCTTTGCTGCCGCTGGACGAGCCGCAGGCAGCCACCCCGAGCACGGCGCCGAGCACGGCGATGGTGGACAGGACAGCTGAAGTTGTGCGTTTGCGCATAGCCACTTTCTGCATCGAAGACATGAAGATGTCTCGAAGTCTAACACCACAAACCGGATCGGGATTAGCGATTTAGCTTGGCCACTCAGGCGTCGCGGTGGGCGCCGGCGGAGGCGCCGACAGATGCTCCCACCGAGGCGAGCACCGCATCGATGCAGGCGCGCTGGACGCGCACCGGCTCGATCGCGAACGGCTCGGGGATGCTGCCGCCGACACTGCGCACGCCGACGCCGATGCGGGCCAGGTGCATCGTGCCGAGCGTCTGCGCGTAGAGCTGGTTGGCCGTGAAGTCGGGGTCCTCGACTCCGAACACGCCCTGCGCGGCGCCTTCGGCGAGGATCTGCGAGAGCTTGCCCAGGCAGGCCGCCATGTTCTGGCCCAGGCGAATCCAGATGGCGTCGGAGATGCTCTCGCGCAGGTCCTCGGCGGAGCGGCGCATCAGCGACAGGCCACAATCGAGGAATGCCGGGTACTCGAGGCAGAAGCTCGTGTAGCGCAACCAGCCCTCCTCCAGGCGCGCTACGGGACCCAGCTCGGTCGGCACCTCCTCGAGCAGCTCGGCCAGATCGGCGAGGTAGCTCGACAGGGTGAGCACGTACAGCTCCTCCTTGGAGGAGAAGTAGCGGTAGATCAGTGCCTTGTTGATGCCCACGGCGCGCGCGATGCTCTCGATCGGGGCGTCCTGTAGGCCGCGCTCGTCGAACAGTAGGCGCGTGGCCGCGACGATCTCGCGCTCGCGCTCGCGTCGACGGGACACGCGCGTCGTCGTGGTGGACTCTCGGTAGCTGGGCGCGGTCGCCATCCTCAGCGACTATAGCGTGGATGTAAACGCCGTTCAATCTCGTATTTGACAACCGTTTACGCTTTGCTAGGATTCAGTCGTCGATGCATGGGCACGGTCGCCTGTGCTCGACCCCGACAGCTTGGTCGGGCGAGAGGCTTGTCCGGCGCGAGACCTGGACGGCTGACCACCCAGCTTTCAAGCGTTTAGAGCACCCAGCACCCACTTCATCGAGCCAGCAAAGGAGCATTCGTCCTCATGTCAGCAACCGACGTAACCGCCAGCGAGGCGACCGGAGCCGCCGAGGCCGCCGTCGAGGCGATCACGAGCGCCGCCGGCAAAGACGTTGCCTTCTCGATGGCGCTCAGCCAGGACCAGAAGGACATCCGCGACTGGGTGCACGGCTTTGCCGCCGACGTGATGCGTCCCGCCGCGCACGAGTGGGACGAGAAGGAGAAGACCCCGTGGCCGATCATCGAAGAGGCCGCCAAGATCGGTCTCTACGGTTTCGAAGGCTTGGCTCAGTTCTTCGCCGACCCGACCGGGCTCACCCTGCCGATCGTCAACGAAGAGCTGTTCTGGGGCGACGCGGGCATGGGCATGGCGATCATGGGCACCGCGCTTGCGGTGGCCGCGATCTTCGGCCAGGGCAGCGGCGAGCAGATCGGCGAGTGGATCCCGCGTTGCTTCGGCACGCCCGATGACATCAAGGTTGCCGCCTTCTGCTCCTCCGAGCCCAACGCCGGCTCGGACGTGAGCGCGCTGCGCACGACCGCCAAGTTCGACGAGGCCAGCAAAGAGTGGGTGCTCAACGGCCAGAAGGCTTGGGCCACCAACGGCGGCATCTCCGACGTGCATGTCGTGATCGCGACCGTCGATCGCGAGCTGAACTCCCGTGGTCATGCCGCCTTCGTCGTGCCGATGAGCGAAGTCAAGGGCATCTCCGAAGGCGCCAAGGTCTCGAAGCACGGCCTGCGCGCTTCGCACACGGCCGATGTGTACCTCGACGATTGCCGTGTCCCCGAGAACTACGTGCTCGGCGGCAAGGAGAAGCTCGACGAACGCCTGGCGCGCGCCAGGGAGGGCAAGAAGAACAAGTCGAACGCCTCGATGGCCACCTTCGAGGCTTCGCGCCCGACGGTCGGCTCGCAGGCACTCGGCATCGCCCGCGCCGCCTACGAGTACTCGCTCGAGTACGCAAAGGAGCGCGAACAGTTCGGCAAGAAGATCATCGAGAACCAGTCGATCGCCTTCACGCTCGCACGCATGAAGATGGAGATCGACGCCGCCCGCCTGCTCGTGTGGCGTGCCTCGTGGATGGGCCGCAACCAGGTCCCCTTCGAAAACGCCGAGGGCTCGATGTCGAAGCTCAAGTCGGGCGAGGTCGCGGTATGGGTGACCGAGCGCGCGATCCAAATCCTCGGCGGCAACGGCTACACGCGCGAGTTCCCGGTCGAGCGCTGGCACCGCGACGCGAAGATCTACGACATCTTCGAGGGCACCGCGGAGATTCAGCAGCTGGTCATCTCCCGTGCGATCAGTGGGATGCACATCAAGTAGCAGGCTGGGAGCCTGACTTTTTTTTGGCGAGCCTGGGTGTCTGGCCGTTCGGCGCCCGGGACCGCTCCCAACCAGTAGGTTCGACCATGCGACTGTGACCGGGCGCGGGGTACGTCAGGTCCCACGCGCCGCGCTGCTCGCGTGCTGTCGCTGCGCAGCTCCTACCAGGCCTGCGTACGCCCGCAGTGCGGGCAGGACACGCTGGTGGAGACCGGCGCAATGAAGAAGCACCCGCATGCGCAGGGGTAGCACGCCTCGTCGACCGGGCCGCCGGCGTCGCGCATCCGTTTCACCGTGATGTCGGGGGCGGCGGCGGGAATCTCGTGGTGGCGCCAGGCGGTCAGTGGATGTAGCAGGCTCTGTCTCATCGATCTCTACCTCCTAAGACGCCTGGGACACCCAAAGGTTTCGCTGTTGCTCTGGTATTTCCTGGTCGCCTGAACCGTGGGCATCCTCTGCCGGGACGTTGCGCAGGGCGCTTCTGAGATAATCGACGGTCGATGAGTCCCGCACGCAAGCGAAGAGTGCGGCTGGTGGTCGCTTTGAGCGCGGCCGTGATCTTGGCGAGCGCCCTGATCTACACCAGCTTCAGTGCCGCCAGCCCAACCGTCACGCCGAGTCAGCTCGTGCACGAAGCCGTTGTCGGACGCACCTACCAGCTGACCGGCAAGGTCCAGTCCGGCTCGGTGCGCCACGAAGGTCAGACGCTGTACTTCAGTGTGCAGGACCGGGCCGGCGAAACTGCGGTGCCGCTCAGCTATACCGGGACGGTCCCGGACCCCTTCCGTGAAGGGCGCGAGGTGATCGTGACGGTCGAGAAGCGTGGCGATGGCTACGTCGGCGAACGCAACTCGCTGATCACCAAGTGTCCCTCGAAGTACACGGTGGCCCCCAGCAAGACCAAGATCTACTGATGGCGCAGTTCGGCGGCGCCTGCCTGATTCTGGCGCTCGGCGTGTGCGCCTACGGGATTGGCGCGTCGATCTACGGAGTGAGGACGGGACGTCCCGAGTTCTCGGAGTCCGGGCGACGCTCGGTATATGCGTTGGCGGGCATCCTCACGGTCGCCTTCGCCGTGCTCGAGCTCGCCTTCCTGCGCAACGACTTCTCCTTCAACACGGTCGCGGACACCTCGAGCGCGACCACGCCCACCTTCTACAAGGCGGCAGCCGTCTGGTCCTCGCAGGAAGGCTCGTTGCTTCTGTGGGCTTGGCTTCTGTCGCTCTGGTCGACGCTCGTGCTGTTCTTGACGCGCAAGCGGATGCGCGACGTGAGCTCCTACGCGACGGCGATACTGCTCGGCTTCGGCGGCTTCTTCATCGCGCTGATGGTGTTCTACGCGAACCCGTTTGCCACGACCGACCCGGCGCCGGCCGAAGGCGTGGGTCTGGACCCGTTGCTGCGCCACCCGAGCATGATGATCCATCCACCGATGCTCTACTCGGGCTACACGCTGTGCATCGTGCCGCTTGCGTTCGGGATGGGCGCCCTGCTCGCTCGCAAAGTCGACGCGGAATGGATCAAGGCCACACGCCGCTTCGCGATGGCGGCCTGGCTGTTCCTTGGCATCGGGATCATGCTCGGCGCGCGCTGGTCCTACTCCGAGCTCGGCTGGGGCGGCTATTGGGGCTGGGACGCCGTCGAGAATGCTTCGCTGATGCCCTGGCTGTGCGCGACGGCCTTCATCCACTCGCTCATGATCCAGGAGAAGCGCGGGATGTTGAAGGTGTGGAACGTGTCGCTGGTGCTTGCCACCGGCACGCTCGCGATCATGGGCACCTTCCTGGTGCGCAGCGGCATCCTCAGCTCGATCCACGCTTTCGGTGGCGCCACGCTCGGCGTGCCGTTCGTGGTGTTGATCGGAGTGCTGATCCTCAGCTCGATCTACCTGGTCAGCTCGCGCAGGGAGATGCTGCGCAGCGAGCACCGCCTCGACTCGCTGCTATCGCGCGAGTCGATCTTCCTCGCCAACAACCTCGTGCTCGTCGGGCTGTGCTTCGTGATCTTCTGGGGCACCTACTTCCCGCTCATCTCCGAAGCGCTGACTGGTCACGAGGCCTCGGTGGGACCGCCGTGGTTCGACCGCTACACGGTGCCACTTGCGCTGATCCTCGTCCTGCTCAGCGGTATCGGCCCGGTGATCGCCTGGCGCAGGGCGACATTCGCGAACGCGCGGCGCAATTTCGTCATACCGTTGTCGGTGGCGCTGTCGACGCTCGTCGTGTTGCTCGCCGCAGGCGTGGCTGACGGCAAACCGCTTGCGCTGGCGATGTTCTGTTGTGCCGCATTCGTCATGGGAAGCGTCGGGCAGGAGTACTGGCGCGGGGTGCGCGTGCGCCGCGCGATGGCGGGAGAACCGGCGCCGCTGGCGCTGGTGGCCCTCGTCAAGCGCAATCGCAGACGTTATGGCGGCTACGTCGTGCACATCGGTATCGCGGTGCTGTTCGTCGGGGTTGCCGCCTCTTCGTCCTTCCAGCACGCCTCCGAGCTGAGCCTCTCGCCGGGCCAGTCCACGAAAGTGGGGGCATACACCGTGCGCTACGTGCGTCCGACGGCTGCCGTCACGCCGAAGTATGACCCCGTGCACACAGGCTCCACGCTCAGCCTCGGAGCTGTGCTGAACGTGAGCAAGCACGGCAAGCACGTCGCCACGCTGACTCCCGCCGAGGACTTCTACGACTCCGGAGAACCGGCCCAGGGCTCGGTGGGACACCTGATCGGAGGCCAGCCGGTCAGCCAAGTGAGCATGGACGGCGGCATCACGCGTGACGTCTGGAGCGCGATCGCCCCGAACATCGATACTCCTCGCCTGAAGCGAATCGTCGAAATCGGCAACAAGACGCTTCCGATCGTGCGTCCCGACGAGGGCATGATCGCGGTGGCCGTGCTGGCTCGCGAATACCTGAAGAGCCCTCCGCCCGCAGAATTCCATTTGATCGTCTCGCCGCTCGTGATGTGGATCTGGGTGGGTGGGATGATCGTCGCCGGCGGTGCGTTGATCGCCCTCTGGCCCGCTCCCAGCGCGGTGCGGGCGCGTGTCGGGGTGCGGGCACGCAGCCGACGGGCCGCGCGGGGTCTGGCACGCGCCTGAGCGTCCAGGATGAGCGTCCTCGCGGTGATATCGACGTTGCTGTTGCTCGCCGTGGTGATGGCGGTCGTGAGCCGGCCGTTGCTCTCGGCGCGCACGCCCGATGAACCGCGAACTCCCGAGCGCGCGGAGCTCGAGGCCGAGCGCGAGGCCAAGTACAGGGAGATCCGTGACGCGGAGCTCGACTATCGCACCGGCAAGCTTTCGCACGAAGACTATGAGGCCGTCAACGGCGCGTTGCGGGCCGAGGCCGTGGTGATCCTCGACCAGTTGCAGGAGGATCAGGCCGCAAGTCCACCGAAGTAGACTTCAGTGGCGCGGCTACCAGGGTTTCTTGAGCAGGATGATCGTGTTCAGCACGAACAAGATCGCGAAAGCGACGGTCCAGCGGTTGAGGTTGCGCTCCACCATCGAGCCGCCACCGAGCGGGCCCTGGCCGCTGCCCACGCCGAACGCGCCGGAGAGGCCCGAGTCCTTGCCCGAGTGCATCAGCACGAGGAAGATGAGCCCGACCGCGATGAACACCTGCAACACCGAGAAGATCGCTTCCATCGGCCAAGCCTAGCGATTTCTGCAGGCGAGCGTGCGCAAAGTCGGCCAATTCGGCCAAGTTCTGGGTTCCCGCCTCGCCCATCTATACAGTCCAGCCGCTGTGCCGCTATGGAAACCCATATGCGCCCGGAATCCGCCATTTCACCCCACTCTTACAGCTCCGATTACGAATCCTTTACCAAGCCGTGCTTCTCTGCCGATATGAATAGGGTCAGGGGGCTCCCGGGGTACGCGGGTGCCCTGTTCGGACGCGACCACGGGACGAGAAACGAATGAGCAGGGGCCAGTCATGTCGGGAATAAACGACGCGCGCTCGCGGACGCGTCGCGTGATCCTCTCGGCGCTTGCTGGGGGTGGCCTGACGGCGGTTGGGCTGAGCGGGACGCTGCCCGGAAGCGCGCTGGCGGCCGAACCGCCGACCGGTTCCGCCCCGCCGTCGGGAACGAGTACCACGCCCGCGCCGCCCGC
>DATHNH010000003.1:0-2445 GCA_035486255.1 Solirubrobacteraceae bacterium
GAGCTCTCCTTAGCTCCGCGCGCGACTTCCTCCGTGGCGTCCAGGTAGGGAGTACTGGACGTCGCCCTGTCCCGGTGATCGGCGTGTCGTCTCACCGCCCTCGGGTCGGGGGGCGGCGCTGAGACCGTGACGACGCGTTCGGGGCAGCTCGGCAGGTTCAGGACTCTCGCGTGTTTCTCCACGTGCGCCTTTTTCTCTCACGCATCCTCCCGCTCAGGCAGGTCGCGCCCATCCGCATGTACCACCCGGATGACTCGGGGATTTACCGCACGCCGAGAGTCGTCTCCCGGCTAACGTTGGGTACACGATGGCCCGTGCGCTCTACTTCGACCACCCCGCGTGCCTGGAGCACGATCCTCGCGCGCGCATGCCCACGCACCCGGACACCCCCGAGCGGTTGTATGCGATCGAGCGGGCCTTGAAGGCTCGTGAGTGGCTCGGCTGGGAGCGCCGGCAGGCAGCTGCCGCGAGCGAGCTGGAGCTCGAGCTGGTCCACGGCGCAGCACACGTGGGCGCTATCCGTGAGCTGTGCGCGTCCGGCGGTGGCGCGATCGACGCCGACACCTTTGTCGGTGAGGCTTCCTATCGCGCGGCCCTACATGCCGTCGGTGGGGCCTGCGCGATGATCGATGCGTTGATCGCGAGCGAAGCGGAGGTCGGTTTCTGCGGTGTGCGTCCATCTGGTCACCATGCCGAACCATTCGGTGCGATGGGCTTTTGCCTCTTCAACAATGTGGCGATCGCCGCCGAGCATGCGATCCGCCACCTCGGGGTGCGACGAGTCTTCGTGCTCGACTGGGACGTTCACCACGGCAACGGCACCGCCGAGACCTTTCGTCGACGCTCGGATGTGCTGTTTGCGAGCATCCATCAGGTCGGTTTGTTCCCTGGAAGTGGTCCGCTCGACGACGTCGGCTCGGGAGATGGCGAGGGATATACGATCAACCTCCCTGTGCCCGCGGGCAGCGAAGAGGATCTATGGCTATCGCTGCTCGAGCACGTCGTGCTGCCTGCAGCCATCGCCTTCGATCCAGACCTGGTGCTCGTCTCGGCCGGTTTTGACGCGCACCGCAAGGACCCGTTGGCGGGGGTGTGCTTGGAGACCGGCTCCTTCGGCGAGATGGCGAGGCACGTGCGCCACATGGCCGAGAGCGTGGGTGCTCCGCTCGGAGTGGTATTGGAGGGTGGCTATGAGCCGACCGTGCTCGCGGCCTGCGTGCTGGAGACACTCGATGCCCTGTCGGGTATCGAGTTGCCTTCCCCGGCGGCGCCCGAGGACCTGCTTACTTCGCTGGCCGCGGCGCAGATCGGCCGCTACTGGCCGCTATGAAGCTTTGATCAGGCCCCGTTTGAGCGCGTAGGCGACAAGCTCCGCTCGCGAGGAGAGGCTGAGCTTCTGCTGGATATGGGCGCGGTGGGTCTCGACGGTGCGCACCGACAGGAACAGTTGCTCGGCTATCTCGGCGTTGGTGTGACCGAGGGCGATCAGGCGCAGTACATCGACCTCGCGCTCGCTCAGATCGTCGGGCGGACCCGGGGCGGGCTCCGAGGCCAGACGCGCGCCGAGGCGCGGGTTGAGATAGCTCTCGCTGCGCGCGGCCCTGCGCACAGCCTCGACCAACTCGTCGTCGGCTGCCTCCTTGAGGACATATCCGATCGCGCCCGCGCTCAACGCGCTGCGCGCGAACGCGGGCTCCTGCTGCATGGTGAGTACCACGATCTGGGTACCGGGATTCCCCTGGCGAATAACGGGGATCGCCTCGAGGCTCGAGCCGCCGGGCATATTCAAGTCGAGAACAAGCACCGCCGGACGATGCCCACGGACGTAGCGCTGGGCGCTTTCGACGTCGCCCGCCTCGGCAACCACGTCGAAGTCGCTCTCACTTTCCAGCAATAGCCGCAGCCCACTGCGTACGACGGCGTGGTCGTCAGCCAGCACGATTCGGATCTTTCTCTGTGTGCCGGTTACCGGCACACGAGTGTGACGCTCGCTCAGCTGACCCTGTTCTGTCACGTGCGTGACGCTATCGCCTCGCGCGGCGGCTTATCTGCGGGAAAATACTTGCGTTGGCACGGGACGGTACGGATAGGACTCGACCCGTCCTCCCATGGCGACTCGTTTACGGTGACTATCAACCTCATTCCAATCGTGGCCGATTGTGGCCATTTCCTCATAGAGAAGCCAGCCAAGTCATTCCAATCAAAGGATCGATGCGGATAAACGAAAAAGAGAATGAAGTACTCGCCGGCCCATCCGCGGCGGTCGAGTGGTAGCGGTGGCCGGATTCGGGACGTTGCCAATTCAAACGCTCTGTCTCAGCAAGTCACACGACCTCTCAGAGTCGTGTGTCGGTAGGTGCCGTTGCGGTTGCCGTTGCGGTTGCCTTGCGGTTGCGGTTGCGGTTGCGGTTGCCTTGCCGTTGCGGTTGCGGTTGCGGTTGCGGT
>DATHNH010000004.1:0-15640 GCA_035486255.1 Solirubrobacteraceae bacterium
TGCGCGCCGCGATCGGTGAGGACGTCACCCAGGAGGAACTGGGCGGCTCGCGCGTGCACTGCCGCAAGTCGGGCGTCGGCGACATGGAGGTTGCGAGCGACGAGGAGTGCATCGAGCGGGTCAAGCAGTACCTCTCGTTCATGCCGCAAAACTGCGAACAGCGTCCCCCCGTGCGTTCGGTGTCCGATCCGATCGAGCGCGGCGACGATGAGCTGCTCGACGTGCTGCCCGAGTCAAACCGCAAGCCGTATGACATGTACGAGGTCATCAGGCGGATCGTCGACGACGGCGAGATCTTCGACATGAAGGGCCAATGGGCCAAGACGATCATCACCTGCTTCGCCCGCTTCGGCGGCCGCTCCGCCGGGATCGTCGCCAACCAGCCCAAGCAGCTCGGCGGGATCCTCGACAACGACTCGGCCGACAAGGCCGCGCGCTTCGTCAACCTCTGCAACGCGTTCGGGATTCCCTTGGTGTTCATCCAGGACGTGCCCGGTTTCATGGTCGGCACCAAGGTCGAGGCCGAAGGGATCATCCGCCACGGCGCCAAGATGCTCTACGCCGTCGCCAATGCCACCGTTCCCAAGCTGACAGTCATCACACGCAAGGCTTACGGCGCCGGTTACTACGTGATGTGCGGGCGCGCGTACGAGCCCGACCTGATCGTCGCCTGGCCGAGCGCCGAGATCAGCGTAATGGGGGCGGAGGGGGTCGTCGAGATCGCCTTCCGCAAGGCTGTCGACGCCGCCGAGGACCCGGCTGCCAAGAAGGCCGAGCTGGTCGAGAGCTTCAAAAAGATGTTCGACGTGTACATCGCCGCCGGCAACGACCTGGTCGACGACGTGATCGATCCGCGCGAGACGCGCGCCACGATCTGCCGTGGGCTGGAGCTGGCCGAGGGCAAGAAGATCGAGCGTCCCTACAAGCGACAAGGAGTGATGCCCGTATGAGCTACGGATTTTCCCCGGATTTTTTCGGGGGCGCAGGGCAAGCTGGGCAAGGACGCAGGGAGCGAAGTGTGCTCCGCACACGAGCGACCGAGGACGCCGACCCAGCGCAGCGATGCGCCCCCGAAAATGAGTCTTGACGATCCTGTCGTCATCACTTGCTCGATCTCGGGCGTGATCGCAAACCGCGAGCAGTGCCCCGCGATCCCCTACACCCCCGAGGAGTACGGCGCCGAGGCCAAGCGCGCCGTGGACGAGGGCGCCTCGATGATCCACATCCACGCCCGCAAACCCGACGGCACCCCCAGCTATGAGATCGAGGATTTCTCGTCGATCACCGAGGCGATTCGCGGTGCGGTGGACGACGTGATCATCAACTACTCCACCGGCACGGTCGGGGTGCCCGTGGCCAAGCGCGTCGAGTACCTGCGCGCCTGCCGCCCCGAAGTGGCGGCGCTCAACATGGGCTCGATGAACTACGCCAAGTACTCGCGCACGCGCAAGGACTTCGTTTTCAAGATGGTGTTCCAGAACCCGTTCGAGGAGATCGTCGAGCTGCTCACGGCTATGAATGAGCTGGGCATCAAGCCCGAGCACGAGTGCTTCGACCTCGGGCATGTCGGCTCGCTGACGCCGCTCGTCGACATGGGGGTTTTGAAGACCCCGCTGCACGTGGACTGCGTAATGGGGGTGGTCGGCGGCATCCCACCCACTCCGCGCAACCTGGCGGCGATGGTCGACAACATCGGCGACGTCCCTGGGGGCGGTCACGTCAAGCACCACTGGGGCGTGATCGGCATCAGCCGCGACCAGTGGACCTTGATCGCCACCGCGCTCACACTCGGCGGCTCGATCCGCGCGGGCGTCGAGGACAATCTGTACCTGCCCGGTGGCGAGATGGCGCGCTCGAACGGCGATCTGATCGCCCAGGCCCGCAAGATGACCGAAGACGTCGGCCGTCGCCCGGCGACGGTGGTAGAGGCACGCGGGCTGCTCGGGATCGCCTGATGGGCCTGCCCCTCGAAGGCATCCGCGTTCTCGACCTCTCGCGGTTGTTGCCGGGAGGCTTCTGCTCGCTACTGCTGGCCGACTTCGGCGCCGAGGTGTTGAAGGTCGAGGACACGGGCGCGGGGGACTACATCCGCTGGGCTCCTCCCTATTACGAGGGCGCCGAGGACAGCGCGAAGTCGGCGATGTTCCTGTCGCTGAACCGCAACAAGCGCTCGATCCGCATCGACCTCAAGAGCGAGGCCGGACGTGAGGTGCTGTTGCGGCTGGTGCGTGACTATGACGTCGTGCTGGAGTCGTTCCGCCCGGGCGTGCTCGATCGTCTCGGCGTCGGCTACGAGCGGATGCGCGAGGAGAACCCCGGGCTCGTGCATTGCGCGATCAGCGGCTACGGCCAAACCGGGCCCAAGCGTGACGCCTCCGGCCACGACATGAACTATCTCGGTCTAATCGGGCTGCTTGGCTTGACGGGCGAAGGGGACGAGGTGGGCGGGCATCCCACGCAAGCCGCGGGCCAGATCGCCGACCTCGGCGGCGGCGCACTGATGGGCGCCTTTGGCATCCTCGCTGCGTTGCGAGAGCGCGATGGTGCATCGGCTCGCGACGGCCGTCCCGCCCAAGCCGGCTCGGGCCAGGGCCAGTTCGTGGACGTCTCGATGGCCGATGGTGCGCTCTCGTGGCTGGCGATGGTTGCCGGTCAATACTTCGCCGACGGCGCGGTACCCAAACGCGGTGAGCAGCTGCTTGCCGGTGCGGTGATCTGCTATCGCCCATACGAGTGCGCCGACGGCTGGGTCTCGCTCGGTGCGCTCGAGCCCAAGTTCTGGCAGGCGTGGTGTCGAGGCGTGGAGCGGGAGGAGTTGATCGAGAAGCAGTTCGAGCACCCCGGCTCCGAGGCGCACGAGCAGGTCGCGGAGATCTTCAAGAGCCGCACGCGTGCGCAGTGGACCCAGTTCGCAACCGTTCACGACTGCTGCCTGGAGCCCGTGCTCCATCTGGACGAGGCGCTTGACTCCGAGCTGGTGGGGGAGCGCGAGATGGTCGTCACGCTCGACCAGCCCGGTGTGCAGGATGGTGTGCGTCAACTCGGGATTCCCGTCAAGCTCGAGCGCACCCCGGGCGAGCACAATCGCCTGCCTGGCCCCACGCTGGGAGAGCACACCGAGCAGGTGTTGCGTACCGCGGGCTACTCCGAGGAGCAGATTGCGGATCTGCTGGAGCAGGGGGCCGTCGCAGGACCGACCGAGACGGCCGAGCAAGACTCGTTCTTGGCATGAAGGCCCATACTCGCGGCGCCTTCGGACTCGCTTCCCACCCCCAGACAATTCCCTTTGGACTGGACATGTAAATGTCCAATTCCGAAGGTCACATACGCATGAGCGAGCTCGCGGAGCGCTCGGGCGTGAGCGCCCCCACGATCCGCCACTACATACGCGAGGGCCTGCTCGGCGACGGCGAGGACATCAGACGCACGAGCCGCAACATGGCCTACTACCCACCCGAGCTGGTGGAGCGCATCCAGGTCATCAAGCGCTTGCAGGAAGAGCGCTTCATGCCGCTGCGCGTGATCAAGGAGGTGCTCGAGGACAATCCCGAGCGCGTGAATGCGCTGCTCGAACTGGAGGACAGCATCCTCGAGCGCGCGCTCGCGAGCGCGGCGCAGCGCAAGGTCTCCGCCAAGGAGGTGCGCGAGCGCTACGAGATTCCCGCGAACGTGCTGGAGCGCCTGAAGAAGATCGGCGTGCTCACCCCGGGGCGCGGCGGCTACGACCAGGACGACGTGAAGATCATCGAGGCTATCTCGCGCTTCCGCGCCGGCGGCTACGAAGAGGCACTCGGCTTCACCGTGTATGACACCTTGCGCTACCGCGAGGCGCTCGGGCCGCTCGTGGAGGAGGAGGTGCGCGCACTGCTCGACCGGCTCGTCGGCGAGGTCGAGGTCGAGCGTGCCGTAGAGATCATCGCGGCCGGAGCCGAGCCGCTGCGCGAGCTGATCGGCGCGATCCACTCCAAGCTGCTGCTGGCGGAGCTCGCCTCGCAACGCGAGCGGGGACGATGAAGAAGCCTGCGTTTGCGTCGCCGGCTCGGCGCTGAGCAGAGCGCCGCTGTTGCTATACGGCGCTATCCTTTGGCTTATTGACTGACCAGTCAATCCATCCACATATCGGCGCCTCCGCGCGACGCGCGGCGATGCCTCGGGGCGACGTGAAGAGGCGCAGGATTTTGGAGGCTCGGTGAAGGCCGCCGCTGTTCAGCTGAATTCCGGTGCGGATGCGGAGGCGAACATCGCGGCCGCCGACAGGCATGTGCGGGCGGCGGTGGCCGACGGTGCGACTCTGGTGGTGCTGCCGGAGAAGTGGACGGTCATGGGCAGCCCGGAGGATCTGCGCGCCGGCGCCCAGACGCTCGACGGCAGCGCGATCGCGTGGGCGCGCGAGACGGCGTCCGAGCTGAAGCTCGATCTGGTGGCCGGCTCGATTGCCGAGCGCGTGGAGGGGCGCGAGAAGCTCTCGAATGCTTCTGTGCATGTGGGCCCAGACGGGCAGATCAAGGCGGTGTACCGCAAGCTGCACATGTTCGACGTCGAGATCGAGGGAAAGCGATATTGCGAGTCCGACACCGACGAGCCGGGGGACGAGGTCGTCCTCGGCGAGCTCATGGACGGCACAAGACTGGGCATGTCGATTTGCTACGACCTGCGCTTCCCGGAGCTGTTCCGCGTCTTCGCTTTGCGTCGTGCGCGCATCGTCGCGCTGCCGGCGGCTTTCACGGCGCCCACCACGCGCGATCACTGGGAGGCGCTGGTGCGTGCCAGGGCGATCGAGAACCAGGTGTTCCTCGTGGCCCCCAACCAGGTCGGCGCGCATCCCGGCGGTCATCGTTCGGGAGGAAACTCTCTGATCGTCGACCCGTGGGGAACAGTGATCGGCCGAGCGGACGGCGAGACCCCCGGCTACGTCGTGGCCGAGCTCGACTTCGACCACCAGGACGATGTCCGCAGGCGCATGCCTCTGCTCTCCCATCGTCGCCCTCAGCTGTATCACCGATCGTCGGGACAGGCTCACGCTTCTGTTCGGACGCGAGATGCGGAGGGGGCCACCGTCACCCCGTCTCAGGAGATCCAAGGTTGAGCTCCACTAGGGCCAAGGCGGTACCCGACCGACGCCGCGCGATTCTCGACGCGGCCGTGCGCGTGTTCGCGCGCCAGGGCTTCCATGCCTGTCGCGTGTCGGACATCGCCGACGAGGCGGGCGTCGCCTACGGTCTGCTCTACCACTACTTCCCCTCCAAGGAGGAAGTGCTCAACACGCTCTTCCTCGAGCGCTGGGGCGTGATGCTCGAGATGATTCGGGAGGTCGATCGCAAGCCGGTCCCCGTGCGCGAGAAGCTCGCTGCGATCGCCTCGTTCATCGTCGACAGCTATCGTCACGACCCGGACCTGATGAAGGTCATCATCGTCGAGGTCACGCGCGCGGCCAACTCCTTCGGCCAGACGCATCTGGGCCAGATCCGCGAGGCCTACCGCATGATCGGGGAGATCGTCACAAAGGCCCAGCAGGAAGGTGTCTTCAAGGCCGACATCGACGCCGAGTTTGCCGCCATGACTTTTTACGGCGCTATCGAGCAGGTGCTGACCGGCTGGATCTTCGGTCTGCTGCCGCAGGGCGAGGATGATCTGGAGCGTGCCAAGCAGATGGTCGTGGAGACTGTATGTGGGGGCTTGGAGGTCGGGCCAGGCACCT
The DNA here is from genome assembly GCA_035486255.1 of Solirubrobacteraceae bacterium. Classification (GTDB taxonomy): domain Bacteria; phylum Actinomycetota; class Thermoleophilia; order Solirubrobacterales; family Solirubrobacteraceae; genus Palsa-744. The sequence continues at coordinate 5,699 of DATHNH010000004.1, forward strand.
TGCCTGCGTGACTGCCGCGCGTCGCCTGCCGCTACCTACGTGTCGCGCATCGCCGTCGCCCGCTGCTACCCCTATTTGTCGCGCATGTCGTCGGGTGCAGCCCCCGCCGGTCACCTGCCGCCTGTGTATCTGTCGCTACCAGCGCGCGCGGTGGTGCTCGACTACTCCCAGCGCCTGGGAGAGCTCGATACCGCCAGGCAGCATGCCGCCGAACGTGCCGAACGGGGCGCGGTAGTCGCTTCGCACCAGCAGCAGATTGTCGCGGCGGCTGCGCTCGGCCTGGGGGCCAAAGCGCAGCTGCGAGCCGTCGTCCGAGGCGATTGTGCGTAGATCCTCGGCGAAGCGCACGGGTGGGGCCTCGTGAGGGATGCCCGCAACCCAAACGGCACGCTCGCTGCCGGAGGATGGGTCGTTGACGCCCTGTACGAGGTTGAATGCGAGTGGAGTGCCATCTGGGCCGTTGCCGACCCCGGCGGCCCACCACCACTCTGTGACACGCGCGTGATAGCCGGCGGTGTCGTCGATCACGGCGAGCGCGTCGATGGCGATTGGCGGGCGCGCCTCGAGAGCAAGCCGGCCGTGAGCGCGTACGCCGGCCTGCTTGCGGGTCCACACATATGCGCTGGCGTTGGGGCACCTTGCTTCGATGCCGTCGTCTTCGTCGAGTGTGAGATCGAGCAGGACGGCGTCGTCGCGGATTCGCAGGCGCCCAGGAGTCAAGTCGAGCGCTCCACGGCGCGGGATCATGCGGGTGCGCTCGGTCATCGCACCGCTTGCGTGCTCGAACACTGCCCAGAACGTTTGCCGCGCCGGTCCGACCTGGACCGACGCTGCGCAGATCATGAACTGCTCGCCGAACACCCCCACGTAGCGCCAGCGCTTGAGTGGTCGGGTGCCGCGAAACAGTCTCATTACGGCTTGGAAGCCGTGACAATCAGGTTGTAGAACATCGCCGCCGGCAGTCGGGGCTCCAGCAGCTTACGATCCACGCCCTGCAGCGTCAGATAGCCGCGGTAGGCATAGTTGCGCCAACCCCACGGCACGTCTTCAGGGTGGGCGGTGGCCTCCAACGTGCGGTTGGTCCAACCGAACCAGTTGGCGAGCAGCTCCTCGCCGGTCACGCGGATGTCCGTGAAGCCGGCTTGGCCGGCGAAGCCGGTGAGCTCGCCCGGGGAAAAGGCGTGAACATCGACGAAGCCCTCGAGCGAGGCCTCTGGCGCGCCTCCGTCCGCGGGCGGCGCGGGGCGCGCGCCGATCGCCCGGCGCCACAGCGGCGCGACGGCGCCCGCGGCACGCTTGGGGACTTTCGCCAGACGGTCGCCGTAGCGCGACGGCTCGCCCGCGAACAGCACGGTACCGCCCGGGGCGAGCACGCGCGCGAACTCGCGGAAGGCCTGTGCAAGGTCGGGGATGTGGTGCAGGATTGCGTGGCCGATCACGAGGTCGAAGCTCGCGTCCTCGAAAGGTAGGCGCTCGGCGTCGGTGGGCACCGTCGTGACGTCGAGGCCGAGTCGCTCGGCGTTGGCGCTCAGCGTCGCAAGCATTCCGGGCGAGATGTCGGTGCAGGTGGCCTGCCCGATCAGTCCGGCGCGCATCAGGTTGAGCGTGAAATAGCCGGTGCCCGAGCCGATCTCCAAGGAGCGCTCGAAGCGAGTTGGCTTGTTCCCGAGCGCCTTGCGCACCTTTGAGGTGACCTGCGCCTGGCCCATGTCGCCGAAGTCGATGCCCCACTTGGCATCGTAGTGGTCGGCCGCCACGTCGTGATAGCGGGTGTTGACGTCGCGGATCTCCTCCGCGTTCAATGTGGGTGTCACGGCGGGGCACAATAAGGCACCGGCACAGACGATGCGCACTGCCGGGACGTGTGTGGGAAACGTATACTCGCGCCGTGTCCGGCCCTTCCGCTTCCGCCCCAGAGGGCACGACCCACGCGCCGCTGTTCCTGCAGGGCAACCAGCCCGAGGGTGTGCCGCCGCTCGCGCTCACGGGCGAGCGCACCTTGCCGGACGTGCCCGAGGAGAACTACTGGTTCAGGCGCCACCTTGCCGTTTATGAATGGATCGCCGCACAAGTGGCCGGGCTGCGCGCGATCGACATGGCCTGTGGAGAGGGCTATGGCTCGGACATGCTCGCCGGCAGCGCCGCGTCGGTCGTTGGCGTCGACGCCAACCCGGAGGCGCACGAGCATGCGCGCCTGCGCTACCAGCGCGCCAACCTACGCTTCGCTCGCGATCTCGTGGAGACTTTCCCCGAGCCGGCGGATGCGGTCGTGTTCCTGCAAACGATCGAGCACCTGCAAGACCCAGCGGCGGTGCTTGCGCACTTCCGCTCGCTGGTGGGCGACACAGGTGTCGTGTTCGTCTCCACACCCAACGTGCTCACGCTCGCCCCCAAGGGTGCGGAGCGCTCGGACAATCCGTGGCACGTGCACGAGTATCGCTCGCGCGAGTTCCAGGAACTGTGCGAGGGCAGCTTCGGCAAGGTTGACATGTATGGCCTCTTCCATGCGCGCAAGCTACAAGCGCATGCGCTTGCGCTGAAGCTCGGCTGGGATCGGGTCCATCCGCGGCTGCGCTTGACCAAGCCCTTCTACGACTGGTTCACGCCGGCGATAGCCGCAAGCGACTTCGCGCTCAGCTCGCCGGACGAGGCCGATCTCGACAAGGCGCTCGACTTCATCGCTGTCTGCAGGCCGTGAGAGGCGACCCCCTCGTGCCGGCCATGGCCTGCAGGCCGTGAGCTACCCGCTCCAATCCCGCCAACGTCTCGCGACCGCCAAGCCATGAGACGTTCTTCCGGCGCAGGGGAGCTCGCGATCGTCCTGCACACGCACATGCCCTACGTCGAGGGCTTTGGCACCTGGCCCTTCGGCGAGGAGTGGCTGTGGGAGGCGATCTCCGGCAGCTATCTGCCGCTGTTGGACTTGCTCGACGAGGGCGTTCCGCTGACGTTGTCGCTGACGCCGGTCTTGTGCGACCAGCTGGAAGCAGCGGGCGTGGGGGGCCGCTTCGAAGCATTCGTCGACGACGTTCGCCGCCGTACGCACGCCGAAGACATCGCCGGCTTGCGCGAGAACGGCTTCGCGGTGCTCGCGCGCGAGCTGCAGCGCTCATGGGATGAGTACGAGCATGTGCTGAGGCGCTTCCGTGAACGCGGAGGAGACCTGCTCGGCGAACTCGGACGCCACGCTCAGTGGACCTCTTCCGCCACTCACGCGGTGCTGCCGCTGCTTGCCACGGACGCCGGCGTACGTGCGCAGGTCCAGACCGGCGTGGACTCCCACCGTGCTCGTTTCGGGCAGGGATGGCAGGGAGGATTCTGGCTGCCCGAGTGCGCGCATGCCCCTCACCTGGAGCCGCTGCTCGAGGAAGCCGGCGTGCGAGCCACTTGCCTCGAGCTGACCAATCGATTCGGACTCGGCGCGCGGGAGCATTTGCGACCGCTCGTCGGCGAGTCGGGCGTCGTGCTCGTCCCAATCGACCGCGCCATCATCGCGCTTGTCTGGAGCGACGCCGGCTACCCGGCGCACGGCAGCTACCGCGATTATCACCACCACACGATTCACCACCACAACCCGTGGGCCAACGACGGCAGCCCCTACGATCACCAACTGGCGCTCGGGCTCGCGCGTGAGCACGCCGTCGAGTTCGTGGCGACCGTCATCGAGCGCCTGCGTCGTGCCAACGAGCCGCCGTCCGTCGGCGCTGGCCTCGGAACTGCTTTGGAGGGCCCGTTGCCCGGGGGTGGGCTGGCGGTGTGCGCGCTCGACACCGAGTTGCTCGGACACTGGTGGTACGAGGGCGTGGAGTGGCTGCGGGCCGTCGTGGATGAGTGCGCCAAGCAGGGCCTATCGCTGGTGCGCCTCGACGAAGCTCAAGCGCTTTGTGATCCGGCGCCGTTGGATGACGCGGAGTGGGAGCCGAGCACATGGGGCAAGCAGGGCGATCTCTCCACGTGGTCCGGGTCAGACGTGGCCGACATGGCGTTCGTGACCCGTGCCGCAGAGCTACAGACGCTTGCCTGCGGTGACCGGGCGGGCGCGGCCGCCTTGCGTGAGCTGCTTGCGCTGCAGGCCTCCGACTGGGCGTTCATGGTCTCTCGTGGGCTGGCGGGCCCATATGCGCGGGAGCGCTTTGCCAACCACAGTGCCGAGTTCGAGCAAGCGCTTGCGAGCGGCCCAGAGGCGGATCTCAGTGCTCTGCGCAACCTGGCGGCGCACGCCGATCCGCTCGCGCTGCTTGCGCCGTGAGACTCACACAATTACCCAGGAACCGCCTGTTAGGATGCGGCCGATGAGCGTTCAGGGAAGAGGTATGGGTCGTTGGACGCTTGTTGCTCTGTTGGGTTGTCTAGCCCTGCTTGCCACGATCCCGGCGGTCGCCGCCGCGGCTACGGTCGCCGGCAAGGTGACCAATGCCAAAGGCGAAGGTATCGCGGGTGTCGAAGTGCGCTACTACTCCAGCGAAGACGAGTACGGACGCTTCGTGACCGAAAGCAATGGCGAATACGGTAAAGACATAAATGCCACAGCCGGTGTATTCAAGGTTGAGTTCGTGCCGCCGGCCGGCTCCAAGTACGCGTCTCAGTACTACAAGGAAAAGCTCTCGTATGCCACGGCGACGCCGGTCACGGTGGAAGAAAACAAAGCGACACCATCGGTAAGTGCGATTCTCGCGGAAGGCGCGTCGATCTCGGGAACGGTGACGAGTGCGGCTCCTCCGCACTCGGAAATCGAGCACATAGAAGTGACTGCATACGAAAAGGCGGCGCCCAACGCTGTCATTGAGCGCACCGAAACAAGTCAGTTTGGTGCCTATAAGCTGGAAGGCCTTCTCAAGGGCACGTATGTGATTGGGTTCAAGGTCGGCTTTGGGTCCAACCTCGACTATGCGCCACAGTTCTTCCCCGAAAAGCAGCGATTTCTGGAAGCCGGCGAAGTATCCGTCAGCGAAGGCGAGAAAGACCCCGGCATCGACGCGAAACTGGTGCAAGGCAGTTCGATCTCGGGAACGGTGACCGACGCCGCGACGTCTCAGCCGCTTGCCGGTATCACTGTAATCGCCACACCCCCCGGAGGCGCGGAAATGCTGGAAGCCAGGACTTTCACCGACGCAAACGGGAACTACACCCTGGCGGGCCTTGGCAGCGGCTCGGTGGACGTTCTCTTTCAGCAACTCACCGAAGGCAAGGTAAAGCCAGGCGAAGTCAGGTACATCCCGCAGTTCTACAAGGAAGACGATTTTCCTGAACACATATCGAGCGTCGAGGAATTGTTCATCGGCGCGATGCCCGTGGAAGTGACGATCCCCGATACGACCCCCGGGATCGATGCCGCGATGGTGCGCGAGGAACCGGCGAGCAAAGTGGCGCCGGTCGTCTCGGGAACGCCCGCGGCGGGACAAACGCTGGCCTGCTCGAAAGGGTCCTGGACTGGCCTCGGGACACTCACCTACGCGTACAAATGGCTGCGTGACGGGGCGGCGATCCCCGGCGTGAGTGCGAACACGTACACGGTTCAAACGGCCGACCAGGGAGGCGGCTTGGCCTGTATGGTCACCGCGACCAACGAAATCGAAACGGAAGTGACTCGCAGCGTCAGCGCCACCAGCAATACCGTCACGGTGCCGCTCCCGCCGGTAACCAGCCCGCCGGCTCCGCCGAGACCCAACGTCACCCTGTCGAGCTCCAAGCTCGTGGCCTCCGGCGGCACCGCGCGGGTGCCGATAGTTTGCGCGGGCGCCAACTGCTCAGGGACGATCGAGTTGACCGAGCAGGAAGTCGTCAAGACGCGCAAGGGCAAGAAGACGATCGTCGAGAAGAAGACGATCGTTCTCGGCAAGACCTCCTACTCGTTGGCGACAGGACACAGCGCCACGATCGCCATCCGTCTGACGGCAACTGGAAAGACGGCGCTCGCCAAAGCAAAGCACCATCGGCTGACCGTCGAGGCCGTAGCGTCCGTGACCGGAGGGACGACGGCGAAGAAGGCGGTCGTGCTCAGCGAGGCTCCACCGGCGAAGGGCGAGAGCAAACACAAGTAGAAAGAGACCTGTGCCGGGCCCTGACGTGATTGCGCTTCGCCGATAGCGATTGGGTTTGGCCAGAGCTGTAACGCTCAATGGCTAGCCGGCCACTTATAGGGCATGGAGAGGCGTTTGCGATTCGAGTTGCTCTATGCGAAGTACGCCCCGGCGGTCAAGGCATACGTGCTACGTCGAGCCGATGCCTCGACGGCCGACGATGTGGTTGCCGAGGTGTTCGTTGTCTGCTGGCGGCGTTTCGACGACGTCCCGATCGATCCGCTGCCTTGGCTACTCGGTGTCGCCAGGCGCGTACTGAGCACGCAGTGGCGCGGCGAGCGTAGGCGCGGGGCGCTGTACGAACGCCTCGCCGGGCAGGCCGGCGAGGGGGTTGACGATGCATCGGAGGATTTCGTCGCGGCGGTGCCTACGGACTTCGCCACCAGGACGTCCGCGGACATAGCCGGAGATCTCACCGACGGTGCGGCTTCGGCGAGCCGTTACCCGGGCGATGGCGCGCTTGCGGGCGTAACCGACCCCGCGCTCGCCGCCGCCCTCGCGCGCTTGAACGATGCCGATCGCGAACTGTTGCTGCTGATCGCGTGGGACGGCCTCTCGCCGGCCGAGGCCGCGACCGCACTCGACATCAAGCCGGCGACTGGGCGCGTACGCCTGTTGCGCGCTCGGCGACGTCTGACTCAGGCGCTCTCTCGCGAGCGTTCGGATCCAACGACCTGCTCGTCCCTATCGATTGAGGCATCCTCATGAGCGTTGACGCAATGGCTCGCCTGGCGGCGGCCAACCCCGTAATCGACCCGCCGGCAGTCGAGTCGCCCGAGCGCTTGCGTCGTCTGATCGAAGACGCTCCGAGCCCCGACATCGGTGAGCGGCACGATGCGCGCTCGGCGATCGGCAAGAGCCCACGCGCACGTCGCCACGCGCTCATCGCCGTTCCCATCTGCGTCGCCGCGAGCGCGGCCGGCGTCATGCTCAGCTCGGGCTCCTCCGGCCCTGGTGTAAACGTGGCGGCAGCGGCTTACGCGGCGACCTCGCCCAAGCCGGGGATCGTCGAAGCGGTCTTCGTCACGCATATCGAGCGCGGCATCCAAGCCGGGAGCATTCTGCGCCAACGTGAATGGGACGACGCCGGCAGAGGCCTGCGACGGGAGCGCCTGACGTTCACCGAAGCGCATGACGGAAAGCGCGAGACGCACGTCAGCGAATCGGCCTCCGCGCCAGGGCGCCGTGAAACTTGGTACCGCGGCCACCTCGAGGTGAGCACGGTCGCTCGCGAAAGCGCTCTCAGTGATTTGAAGCTGAGGATGGCGTTTGACGAGGTCACTCTCGACGGAGTCGAAGGGATCGCGCTCTATCGCGCGCTCTACCGCGAAGGCCTGATGAGGCTTGTCGGTCATGAGCATCGCGAGGGCCAGTTGCTGTGGAAGCTGGAAAGTCGTCCCACCAGCTACGAAGCGAATGGCAGAAGGATCGCCATCCGCACGAGGCTCGTCGTGCTGGTAGCTCCGAAGACGTTCCTGCCGATCGTCGAGCGTGTGGTCGATGCCGCGCTGCCCGGTCATCCCGCGGCGCTCGAAAGCAATCTGCTCAGCTACCGGCGCCTTCCCTCAAGCCAATCCGCCGCCAGCCTGTTGAGCATCGCGGCGCAGCATCCACCGCGCTTGCCACGCGGATAGAGGAGCTCGACGCTTTCGAAGCTGCGACCGTTGCCAAGCGGCGCCGGCCCTACTCCCAACGCAACCGCTCCGGCGCATCGCGCATCCTCAGCACCCGCGCCGGCACGCCCCCGACGACCGCATTCTCGGGTACGTCCTTTGTCACCACGGCATTGGTCCCCACCACGCTGTTGTGCCCGACGCTAACGCCTCTCAATACGCACGACCCATAACCCATCCAAACATTGCTGCCGACGCGCACATCGCGCTTGTAGATGCCCTGCAAGCGGATCGGGCGCTCCACCTCGACGACGCCGTGGTCGAAGTCGATCAGCATCACCCGGTCGGCGATGATGCACTCGCGCCCGATGGAGACGTGCTGGTAGGCGGAGATCGTGCACTCCTGGCCCATCACGGTCTTCGCGCCGATCGACACTTCGCCCTCGTGCACGCGGATCTTCGAGTCGTGCCCGATCCACGACCAGCGGCCCATCCGCAAGGTGGCGTTCCTGCCAATCTCGAACTTGACGCGCGGGCAGACGAAGCACATGCCATCGGTCTGGAAGCGCTCGCCGTAGCGAAGCTTCAGCCATAGCCAGCGCGCTCCGAGCAGGGCGAAATGACGGTTGATCATGTTGTGCTCGCGCATCCATCGCCATGTGCGCAGCGTTTCTCTGAGCTGTTTCACGAGCGCGCATCCTAGAGCTCCAAGCCTCATGGGGACGCCCGGGCGGCGAGTGTGTCGAGGGGAGTTTCCTAGATACTTCCGGCGTGCCACCAACGCTTGCCCAGCGCCTGCTCGACGGCGACCGTCGTGCCTTGGCGCGTGCCATCACGCTCGTCGAGGACGACCGACCCGAGGGCTGGGAGCTCGTGCGCGAGGTCTACCCCCACACCGGCAAAGCTGCCGTATACGGCTTCACGGGGCCGCCTGGGGTCGGCAAGTCCACCTTGATCGGTGCGCTCACCAAGGCGCGTCGCGAGGCCGGTCGGAGTGTCGGCGTGCTCTCGATCGATCCCTCCTCGCCATTCACCCACGGCGCTCTGCTCGGCGACCGCATCCGTCTCACCGAGCACTTCCTCGACCAGGGCGTGTTCATCCGCTCGATGGCCAACAGAGGCGCGCTGGGCGGGCTCTCGGAGGCCGCCCTTCAAGCTGCGCTCTTGCTTGACGCCGCCGGGCGCGAAGACGTGTTCGTGGAGACGGTCGGAGTGGGTCAGGCCGAGATCGACATCATCGATCACGCCGACACGATCGTGCTGGTGCTGATGCCCGGGTCCGGCGATTCGATTCAGGCACTGAAGGCGGGCGTGATGGAGATCCCCGACATCATCGTCATCAACAAGGCCGATCACCCTCTGACCGACACGATGGTGCGCGAGATTCGTGGCGTGCTCTCGCTTGCCAACCTCAGCGGTGACGCCCACCAAGTTGCCACCCCCTCCGGGGCACACTCCGGAGAGCGCAAACCGACGGGGTGGCGCGTGCCGATCGTCAAGACCGAGGCCGCCCACGACAAGGGCGTCGCGGAGCTGATCGAGCGCCTAGACGAGCACCGCGAATACATTCTGGGCGAGGGCACCTTGCAGGAGCGCCGCGGGCGCAACTTGCGCAACGAGGTGCTCGCGATCGCCACTGCCCGCATGCGCCGGCGCCTGGAGGAGGAGCTGCGCGAGGATGCCGACTTCAAGCGGCTCTTGGATGAAGTCGTCGAGCGGCGACTCGATCCGGCCAGTGCCGCCACGGCACTGTTGAGGCAACACCGGGGTTGATTAGCCTTCGCTGTGCAGCGAGCGCGCCGTGGGCGAGCGGCGGACCTCCCGCTGGTCGGGCAGCGTGCCGATCACGCGGTCGCCCACGGTCGAGGTCACGCCGAACCAGTAGCGCTCGTTCTTGAAGTGGTGCAAACGGTGGTTGCGCCAGATCGACTTGAAGTAACGCCCCTTCGGTCGGTAGGGGGTGTGGATCAGGAAGTGGCTCCACTCGTATGCGGCGAGGATCGTAAAGCTGGTGAGGACCCCGGTCGTGGCGTACGCGAGCCGAGGGCCACCGAGTACGAGTGCGATCGGGAACGACACCCCCCAGTTCACAAGCGCGATCAGGGGCAGGAACACGAGCACCCCATATACCGGCAGCAGCACGCCGTCGAGCACTCCGGGCGCTTCGTGGTGGGCGCGGTGCTCGCGCGCGGTGAGCATCTCCACGCGGCGGCCGAGCAGATCGAACGGTGGCGAGTGCAGCATGTACA
>DATHNH010000005.1:0-5082 GCA_035486255.1 Solirubrobacteraceae bacterium
GCACGTGGTAGCGCAGCATGTCTCGTGCCATGTCGCGCAGGTAGCTGCCCGGATAGGCGTTGTAGCTGACGAATGCGACCCCTTCGGGGGCCAGGCAGCGCTTGGCGCAGTCAAGCAGCGCCCCGCGCGCCTGCGGTGGGACCCATGAATAGACGCCGTGAGCGACGATGTAGTCGAACTTGCCCAGCTCCTCCCCCAAGTCCTCGAACATGGCGCAACGCAGCTCCACATTGGCAAGCCCCGCCGCGCGCCCCAGCCTCCTTCCGCGCTCGATCGCGCCCGGCGAGGCGTCCACGCCGAGCACCTGCGCGCCCGGCAAGCTCTGGGCGAGCGAGAGCGCATTGCCCCCGTCGCCGCAGCCCAGCTCCAGCACACGGCACCCACAGGCGGGCGCCGGATCGAGACCGAACAGCCTGCCCACCGCCTCCGAGCGCGAGGGGTGGGTGGCTGAGTAGGCGAAGCCCGGGTAGGCGAGCCGCTCGTAGGCCTCCGCGGTGCTCAGAGCTTGAGATTCGTGGAGAGGTCGAAGCCCACGGTCGCCCCTGTCTTGCCGTTCGGCTCGATGAAGGCCTCGTCGACCTTCTGGAAGCTGAACGTCACCTGCTCCTGAGGTGTGCCTCCGCCCGAGTTGCCGTCCTGCACGGAGGAGATCAAGACGTTCTGGAAGTCGAACTTGAGGTATGTCTGTTCCTTGCCGCCGAGCTTGTGCGCGAACGACAGCACCGCTTCCTTGAAGTGCTGGCCCGTGGCCGCCGCCTGGAACAGCAAAGGCGAGGACTTGTCGAGCGACTTGGTGATCGAGAAGCTCTGGACGCTGACCTTGCCCGCGCCCGCGCCGGAGGACGCAGAACCTATGGCACCCTGAGCGCTCACCGAGAAGCCGCCGATCGGGATTTCGTTCTTGTGATCCTTCTCGGTCGCACCGCCCGCGATGCCGTCGAGCTTCAGGAAGGTGCTACCGCCACCACTCACGCCAAAGGTGGTCCCGCCGATCAGCGGTGTGCCGGGGGCGCCTTGGCCGCCGGGAGAGCCCTGACTGCCGGCGGGACCTGAGCCGCCGAGCTTGCCTTCTTTGCCGGGTTCACCGGGCGGACCGGCCGGACCTTTCTGGTTCCAAGTGATCTGGGTCTCCCCAGGTTCGCACACCGCGTCCATGTTGGGAATCGCCGGCCCACCGGCTGCGGGCGTGACGGTGTGGGGCAGACTCGGATCGATCACCCTCAAACCACCGGGCGGCTCGCTGGCATCGCCGAAGAACAGAGCTTGCGGAACGCCGTTTTCGGTCTTGCTGTCGTAACACCCGGTGATCGTCCCATCGCTCCCCGGGATCGCACCTGCGGCGATGGCCGCCCCCGCCCCAAGCGCCGCGGCTGTGGGCAGCGCAATCTGCACGGCCCGTTTGGAGTGCTTCATCCGTTGCACCGCGCGTGCTATCCGACTTGCCTCTTCCGAGCTCATTGCCACTCCCAGGTCATATTGCTTGGAGGAGCGCGTCGCGCACCCTCTGTTTCGCCTCGTGGGCCCGAACCAAACCAGAAGGCCCGGGCAGTGTCAAGCAAAATGGACGAACCTCCCATGTACGAGGAGGAGCCGCGAAGAGCACGCAAAAAACCGACACCAACAAGGCCCACACCAACGCACGGCCTCAGGCTCTCCAGGACGCGCGACCTCACGCTGTCTAGGCAACTACCTCCACGCCGACGAGATCCGCCGCGTCCATGCTCCCGGGCGTCTCGAGCTCCAGCACGGCCTCGAGTGCGGCGATCGCGACCTCGAGCTGGTCGAGACTTGGCTCCTGGGTGGTGAGCAGTTGCAGCTTCAAGCCGGGCCACATGACCGCTTTGACCCAGCGCCGGTTGCGGTTGCGCCCGGCGAACTTGATGATCTCGAAGGAGATGCCGGCGATAATCGGCACGCCGAGTATGCGCGAGGCGACGAGCAGGTACCAGGCGGGCAGACCGACGGCTCCGAATACGAAGATCGAGACGACCATCACGATCAGCAGGAAGCTCGTGCCGCAGCGCGGGTGCAAGCGCGAGAAGCGCTGCGCGTTGGGCGGCGTCAGCGGCAGGCCGGCCTCAAAACAGGAGATTGTCTTGTGCTCGGCGCCGTGATACTCGAAAACACGCCGTAGGTCTTTGATGCGAGAGAGCAGGACCATGTAGCCGAGGAAGATCAAAGTCCGCACTATTCCCTCGACGATCCAGAACAACGCCGAGGAGTTCAGCTGCCCCTTGATGAGGCTCGTCAGGCCAAGCGGCAAGAGGAAGAACAGCCCGATCGCGAACACCATTGCCACCACCACGGTCCCGATCCAGATGCCGGCGCCGATTTCCTGCGCATCCTCGTCTGACTCGCCCTCGGGTAGTTGCGCATTGGCAGAGATTCCAAGAGCCCTGAAGCCAATCGCAAGCGATCCGCCGAGCGCGACGATCCCGCGCAGGATCGGCAAACGCAGCCAGCGGTGGCGAGCCAGCGCCGAGGTAAGCGGGAAGGTGACGACCTCGATCTCCCCGAGCTCCTCAAGCTGCCCCTGCTCCTCCTCTCTGCTGAGCTCTCCCTCCCGCGCGAGGGCTACCTCCAGCGAACGAGAGACATCTCGTGCGCCGGCCGTGTGCTCGTCCCGGGGCCGGGAGCGCTCATCATGCGACCCACCGATGTCGGCAGGCGCTTCGGAGCCCTCCCGCGAGCTACCGTCTTCCTGCGCGTCGGCGCCGGTGCGCAGCGGCTTGCGCACCGCCACCGCCCAGTGGCGCACGCCACGCATCATCACTCCCTCGAGCACAGCCTGGCCGCCCAGCGGCGCGTCCCGCCTTGCTGTCAGCTCGCCGTCAGGCAGTTGGCCTACGGCACTTCCCGGGGCGCCGGGGCTGGGCGAAGGACGAAGTGCTTGCGCGGTCGTGGTCGCCTGGAGGTTGCTTGCCTGCACCCTCCCACCGGCAGCCGGGCGAGAGGACATCCTGCTACTGGGGGCGAGCCTGCGCCTGAGTGCCGCTCGACCGACTGGAGGTCGCAGGGACATCCAATCGTCCAGCACTGCGCTGACGTCCCTTGGCGACTCGGCGCTGGAAGCGCTCTACGCGTCCACCCGTGTCCACGAGCTTCTGCCGTCCGGTATAGAACGGATGGCAGTTTGAGCACACCTCGACGTGGATCTCCTCCTGCGTGGCGCGCGTGGTGAATTCGTTGCCACACATGCAACGCACGTGTGCCGCAACGTAGTTTGGGTGGATCGAAGCCTTCATGCTCAGAGCATTCTAGCGGCTGGCGCGTCGCTCAGGAAGCGAGCGGCACCGTGGATGCCGGCGGCGTCTGCGTGACCTGACTGGAGAGCGTCGGCTGCAGACAGCGCGGAGTGCGCGATTCGGCGCGCTTGAGCACGCGCTCCTTCTCGCCGAGCCAGCGGAAGCGAACCACCGCGCGGTAGGCCGCGGGGGCATCGAGATTGGTGACCTGCTTGACGTACTTGTAGATCTGCACCCCCGCTTCGGAGCTGTGCCACACCCCCAGCCCCGGCGCCAGGACCGTGTGGTATTCGACTTCTCCGCGCAGGCGCTGTTGCAGTTCGATCCGCATCGCCATCCGCTGGGTGGCCGTCGTGGCGGTCATCTGCGCGGTGAACGTGGCAGAGCGTTCGGCCTGCACGGTCGCAGTAGCGCACTGTTCGAGCGTCACCGAGTAGCCGGTGGCGTCCGTCGGCGGCGGCGTGACGGCGTCGTAGCGCACACCGTTGCGGGCCAGCGCGACCTGCGCACCGAGGAGCAGCGAAAGCACGCTCACCAAAATCAGGGCCGCCCGCGCGGCCCGCGCATGTTTGAACGCCATCCCTCTCATTCACAAGCCTCTAACACCGGTAGACCCACGATGTTTCGCACAAAGTAGGCACATGCACCGTGTCAGAGCGCTCAGGTGATCTGGTACAGAGGGCCGTCGCCGCCCTCTGGGGTGGTGAGGCGTCCGCCCTTGGCGGTGATGGCTCCGCATTGCACGCAATTGGTGTAGTTGACGATCACGTCGACCAGGCCGTTCTGGGGAGCGTCCTCGGGGATCTCGTATACCCCCGCAGGACACATCCAGCGCCAGGTTTCGGCTACCTCACGCGGAACGTGCTTCTGCACGCGAATATGGTTGGGGGCGTCGTCGCGCGTGGCGTTGCCCGTGATGAACACCGAGGAGAGCTTGTCGAAGGTGTACTTGCCGTCGGGCTTGACATAACTGTCCTTGGTCTTGCCGACGAACATCGGGATCGAGTCGTTGCGATGCCAGTCGGCGCGGCCGGGCAGCTTGCCCTTGGTGATCTGCTGGATGCCGGAGAGTGGACCACCGACGAGCAGCCCCTTCTGCAAGGGTTGGCGGGCATTGCGCACCTCCCAAAGCTCTTTGCCGACAGAGGATTGCTCGATCGCGTTCTCGTACGCCGACAGGTCGCGACTGCCGCGCTTCAGCGCCTCATAGATCGTCTCGGCCGCGAGCATGCCTGACTTGATGCAGTGGTGCACGCCCTTGAGCGCCATCGTGTCGACCATGCCACCGGAGTCGCCGACAAGCACGGCGCCGGGCATCGAGAGCTTGGGCATCGACCAGTAGCCTCCGCCCGGCAGCGCCTTGGCCCCCCAAGCGACGCGCTCGCCGCCCTCGAGGATTTTGCGCACCAGCGGATGGGTCTTGAACGTCTGCAGCAGGTCGTGCGCGGAGGTCGTCGCGTCGGCGTAGTCGAGCTCGACGACGAAGCCGATCGAGACCATGTCCTCGCCGGTCTTCTCGTTCTTCATCGGGTAGATCCAGGTGCCGCCGATCTGTCCGTACTTGGAGGAGATTTTCAAGGGCCAGGGACCCATCGTGTGGATCAGGCGGTCGAGCGGCTTGGGAACCTTCCAAACCTCCTTGACGCCGAGCTCCCACACCTGAGGCTCACGGCCCTGAGCCAGATCGAACTCACGGATCGCCGCGCCGGTGAGGTGACCCCAACAGCCCTCGGCAAGCACGGTCGCCTGCGCCTTGATATCGGTGCCGGGCTCGAAATTGCCAAGTGGCTCGCCGTCCTTGCCGCGACCCTTGTCGCCCGAGCGCACGCCGACGACG
>DATHNH010000006.1:0-2108 GCA_035486255.1 Solirubrobacteraceae bacterium
TCTGCTCACCATGCAGCAAAACCAACTGGTCGCGAACGTATCCCTGATCGAGGCGCTCGGCGGGGGATGGGACGTTTCGCGTCTCTGATCGCATGCAGGGCCTGTTACGCAACCACCTGAGGATCTGGATCGGTGTCGCCCTCGGGCTCGGCGTGTTTTTCTCGCTTCCTGCCGAATGGTTGCTCGTCACGCGCGTGCTCGTGGCATGGGATTGCGGGGTCACCTCGTTCCTCGTCCTGCTCTGGGTGTGGATGAGCCGACTCACGGCGCAGCAGATCTGCTCCCGGTACATCGAGGAAGATGCCTCCGGTCCGGTGATCCTCGTGGTTGTCGTCATCGGGGCGCTCCTCAGCCTCGTCGCGATCGTCCAGCCGCTCGCGACCTTGCGGCACGTGGCGGGGAGCGAGCGCATGTGGCACTTCGTGCTCGCGGCGGTCACCCTCGCGGACTCGTGGCTCCTCGTCCCCGCGATGTTCACGACGCACTATGCGGACCTTTATTACAGCTGCCCGAAGAACGAGCGACCGTTGTCGTTTCCGGATACGGACATGCCGATATTCTGGGACTTCGCCTATTTCTCGTTCACCATTGCCGCAGCCTGCCAGACGGCCGATATTTTCACCCGGAGCTCGAGCGTTCGCCGGGTGGTGCTCATGCACGAGGTCATCTCCTTTTTGTTCAATGCCTCGATACTCGGCTTCGCAATTAACGTGACGGCCGGCCTTATCGGCGGCTAGGCTTACCCGCATGGCCACGTCACCGACACCGAAGACCGTCGCGATCCTGGAGGCGCGCACGGGCGCGCACCTTGCGGAGCTGGTCTCGCGCCAAGGGGCGGTGCCGCTGCTCGCGCCGGCGCTGGAGGAGGTGCCCGACGTCGACCCCGCCGCGGTCGAGATGCTCTTGCAGGACTGGATCGCGCATCCATTCCGGATGATGATTTTTCAGACCGGGGTGGGAACCCGGGCGCTGTTTCGGGTCACGGATTCACTGGGCTCGACCCCGAAGCTGCTCGGCCTGCTCGAGCAGGCGACGGTCGTCGTGCGCGGACCGAAGCCCACGGGAGAGCTCAAGGCGCGCGGCGTACGCATCGACCTGCGCGCCGCATCGCCCTTCACCAGCGAGACCGTGATGGCGGCGATCACCGCGAGTCCCCTCACGGGCGCTCGCGTCGTGGTGCAACGCTACGGCGAGGCAAATCGCCGGCTGTGCGAGGCGCTGACGGCGCGCGGTGCCTCGGTGCAGGAGATCGCCACCTATCGCTGGGCGCTGCCCGAGGATACGGGTCCGCTCGAACGGTTGATCGACGCGCTGGCGCGCTCGGCTGTGGATGCGGTGGTGTTCACGAGCGCAGTGCAGGTAAAGCATCTCTTTGCGGTCGCCGAGCGCATGTCCCGCACTGCCGAGCTGCCCGCGCTGCTCGCCGGGCTCATCGTCGCCTCGATCGGCCCCGTGTGCTCGCGGGCGCTCGAGGAGCGCGGCATCACACCCACCTTCGAGGCCGATCCGCCCAAGCTCGGCTCGCTGGTCGCGGGCCTGAAGACCGCGCTCGAGGCGCAAACGCGCGCCGATTAGCGGCGGATAGACGGCGTGTGTCGGACTCCGGCCGACACTGCAATACCCGTGAGTCCTACGAATGTCCCCCGTTTCGTACAATTGGCGCAACACGGCGATGGTATACATTTGGGTGTTCTACCTACCTTCCAGCAGGAGCAACCCATGGAAACGCGCGCCACGCCCGAGAAAAAGCAGAACGGAAATACGCAGCCCTTCCTCACCGACGTCAAGACGCTGCGCGACCGAGCACGCAAGCACCTCTCGGAGGGCGGCGTGACCCCGAGCTATGAAGGCGACGTTCATAAGACCATCGAGATCTTGCAAGCGGTGCTGGCGACGGAAATCGTCTGCGTGCTCCGCTACACCATGCACGCCGTTGCCGCCACGGGCATTTCCAGCGAGGGTGTCAAGGCGGAATTTGCCCAACATGCCAAGGAAGAGCAGGGGCATGCGATGGAAGTCGCCGAACGCATCAATCAACTCGGCGGGCGGCCCAACATGAACCCCGAGGGCCTCGCAAGCCGTTCCGCGTCCGAATACGGCAGCGCCGA
>DATHNH010000007.1:0-5045 GCA_035486255.1 Solirubrobacteraceae bacterium
TGCTGCCCGGACTCGCCTCCGGAGCGGTGACCGCCGCGTTCGCGCTGACCGAGGCGGAGGCTGGCTCTGACCCGGCCGGGCTCGTGACGCGCGCACGACGCGACGGCGTCGACTGGGTCATCGACGGCGCCAAGCGCTACATCACGAACGCGCCCATCGCCGACCTGTTCATGGTCTTCGCCCGCACCAGCAAGGCCGAGAAGCCCAGCCAGGGGATCTCTGTGTTCATGGTCCCGCGCGACGCCGCGGGACTCAGCGTCGCTCCCAAAGACAGGAAGATGGGTCAGGCCGGTGCCTGGACCGCCGACGTGTACCTCGACGAGGTCCGTGTGCCCGAGTCCGCGCTCGTGGGCGCGAGCGAGGGCACCGGATATGAAACCGCGATGCGGTGCCTCGCGCACGGGCGGCTGCACATCGCGGCCCTGTGCGTAGGGCTGTCCGAGCGGCTCGTCGACGAGTCACTGAACTTTGCGCTCGAGCGCAGGCAGGGCGGCAAGCCGATCGCAGAGCATCAGCTCATCCAGGGGATGCTCGCCGACTCACAAACCGAATACCTGGCCGCCCGCGCGCTCGTGCTGGAGAGTGCCCGCGCCTACGACAGCGGCGCGGACCGGCGCATGGCACCAGCCGCCAGCAAGTACTTCGCCAGCGAGGCGGTCGGTCGCATCGCCGATCGCGCCGTACAGATACACGGCGGCGCAGGCTACATGCGGGGCGTCCCCGTCGAGCGCCTCTACCGCGACGCGCGCCTGTTTCGCATCTACGAGGGAACCAGCCAGATCCAGCAACTCGTCATCGCAGGGCAAATGCTGCGCAACGCGGCTCGGCCCGTGGGCGCATCGACCTGACCGCAGCTCACCCGCAACGAACAGGAAGCCGACCGCCGCAGCATCGCGGAGCGGCACAGAGTATCCGGCGAGACGCCCGATGATCTCTTCCACGCAGCCGACATCGCGTTGCATGCCAGGAAGGTTGAATCGCGCGTTGCCCCACATCTGGCGTCGACCGCTTAGACCGAAGGGGCTCCGAGCTCAGCGTTCGCCGGGACTACGTGATCGGGGCGGTCGTGCAGGCGCCAACCTGGGGAACTTTCCACTACTCGCGCCAGCCCCGACATAACTAACTGGTGTGAGTCAGTTCCAGACTCAGACGGAAGGGGGGAGATTCGAACTCCCGAGACGGGGGTTGCCCGCCTGCCGGTTTTCAAGACCGGTGCATTCAACCGCTCTGCCACCCTTCCACACGAACGACGAAGGCTAGACGATTCGCAGCGGCTGGCTCAGTCGGTATTGGTGGGGTCGCTGGATAGGACGATCATCCACCGATCGGGCTCGGCGCCCGACTCCTTGACGCGGCCCATATCGGCCAGCGCTCTCAGCCGGCTCTGAACGCGTGGCTCCGGCTCATTGAAGAACGTGGCGAGATCGGACCCGCTCGGACCTGCCGTCGAGTCGTCACCCCAGGGAGCGCCGCGCCGCTAGTAGTATGCTCCGCGAGTGCTGCGTCAGGGGTCAGGTGAGCCACTCGTTCTGCTGCATGGCATTCTCTGCAGCGAGCGTATTTGGGGCAATGTTGTGGGGCTTCTCTCAGGCCAGCACGACGTGATCGTCCCGACCATGTTGGGACACAATGGCGGTCAGCTCGCCGGCCGTAGGCCGGCGAGCGTCGAGCATCTCGTGGATGACCTCGAGCGGCTGCTGGACGAGTTGGGGCTCTCAAAGGCGCATCTGGCAGGCAACTCTCTGGGCGGCTGGGTGGCGCTCGAGCTTGCCCGTCGCGGACGGGCACTCACGGTTTGTGCGCTCTCTCCGGCGGGCGCCTGGGGCAGTGAAACCGACGCGCAGCTCGTCCGGGCAACTCTCAAGAGGGCGGTACGTGACGTCCAGCGCTCACGCAGAATCGCTCCGCTGGTTGCTCGCTCCAGACACGTCAGGCGGTTTGCCTTGCGCAACAGTGCCCTACACGGGGAGCGAGTCAGTCCAGCCGAGTTCCTGTCGCTCGTCGACGATGTGATTGGCTGTCAGATAAGCGGCGATCTGTTCGCAAGTGACGCACGGCAAACCCCTCTGGACCCCGCGCCATGCCCGATCACCCTGGCGTGGTCAGCCGAGGATCGCATCTTCCCGCTCGAGGCCTACCGCTCACGTGCGTGCGAGCTGGTTCCGGGAGCGGACTTCATCGTGCTCGATGACGTCGGGCACATCCCGATGCTCGATGACCCGCGACTTGTCGCCCAGACGATCCTCTCGAGTGCCGCGAGGGCCACCGACACGCTCAACGGCTAGCTTCGAGCAGGCAGTCCGCACATAACCTCCTGCGTACGCTGTACCCGACCGCGTACTTCGACTGCTTGATGGTCAAGGTCTGCGAGGATCGCTCAGTCCGCACCCGCGCGTGCTACCTCGCGATCGGTGTGACACTCGAGCGCCACGGTAGAAACCGCGGAATCAATCTTCTGGGAGGAGAACACGGCGAGACTGGCGTCGCGCGCAACGTCAACCGCCATGCGCTTCATCAGCCGTGCTCGGCCAGCTTCACAATTCTGCCTTCACCGGCGAGCCCTAGAACCCGCGGACAGTGGCTCTCGGGGACACCGTGCGTCACCGCCGCTGCTACTTGACCTTTCATCAAGCATTTGATTGAATAGATGTGATGGCTTCGGCGAAGGTGGACCAACGCCGTGAGGCGGGTCTGCGGACACGGGCCCGGCTGATGGACGCTGCATTGGACCTGCTCGCCGAACGCGGCGAGGAGGGCGTGAGCCTCCGAGAGATTACGAGTGCCGCAGACGCGAACGTCGCAGCTGTGAGCTACCACTTCGGCTCACTGAAGGCGCTGTGTGGCGCGGCGGTCGAGCAGGCGCTGGAGCGCTACCTGGAGGCTCAGCAGGAGGCGGTGGGCACTCTCGGTCCGGAGTCCACGCTCGATGCGTTGGCGGCGGCATTCGCTCGCCCGATGATCAGCGCGATGGTCGTGGGCGGCCGTGATCTCGCCGTAATGCGGATCGTGGCGCGGGGTGGGATCGACCCACCCGAGGGATGGCACCGATTCGACGCGGCCTTCGATCTCGTTCGAGCTGATGTGCTCCGCGTTCTGAAGGCAAACCTTTCCGGCGTCAAGGACCGAGAGCTGATCTTCCGCACGCGTTGCGCGGCCGGCCTCATCAACTGGCTGATCCTCGCACCCCCGGGCGCCGATCTGCATAAGAGGTCCAGGAAGCAGATCGAAGAGCTGCTGATTCCAGCTCTCGCCGGAACCTTCCGCGGACAGAGCTCCGTCTGACGCACAAAGCTGGGCCTGCGCGGCTCGTTGGCGCCGCTGGATAGTCATATCTGTCTCTGCCCCCGAGCGGGGTCCAGAGTGCCCTGCGCCTGCGCCGCCCAAAACATTTCAATCAGTCGCTTGACAAGTCCGCAGAAGCTGATATAAATTCAAGCAAGCGTTTGATTTTTCTTCTCGACCATCCAAAGGAGACAGCAAGCAATGAGCACCGTTGACACTCAGGTACTACCTAGCGGCAGATGGCAGGTCGACAAGGTCCATTCGAGCATCGGGTTCGCCGTCGAGTACATGGCGGGCACTTTCCACGGAACGTTCAGCGACTTCGATGCCGCCGTCACCGACGGCGTATTGAACGGCTCTGCGAAGGTCGCCTCCGTTCAGGTCAAGGACGAGAACCTCGCGGCGCACCTGCAAGGTCCGGACTTCTTTGACGCCCAGGCCCATCCGGAACTGACCTTCACATCCAAGGCGATCAACCGCGACGGCGATCGCGTCACGATCGACGGTGAGGTCACGATCAAGGGCCAAGCCGAGACCGCCGAGATCACCGGCGAGGTCTCGGATCCGATCGCCGACCCCTACGGCGGCGAGCGCTTCGGACTGACGCTCCAGACCGTGGTCGACCGAGACACGTTCGGCGTCAGCTGGAACAACCCGCTGCCGAGCGGCGAGCCGGCTCTCTCCAACGAGGTGAAGATCATCGCCGAGCTGCAGCTGTCAAAGCAGGTGTAGTCATGCGAGTCCTTGGTATCAGCGGCAGCCTGCGCCGCGACTCCTACAACACGGCGCTCTTGCGCCACGCCGGCGAGCTGTTCGAGGCTGAGGGCGCCGAGTTCGAGGTTTACCACGGACTACGCGACATACCGCCCTACGACGAGGACGACGACGCCGAGGACGCTCCTCCCCAGGCCGTCTCGCGAATCCGCGAGGCGGTCTGGGACGCCGATGCTGTGTTCTTCGTCACCCCCGAGTACAACTCCTCGATCCCGGGCGCGCTGAAGAACGCGCTCGACTGGGTGTCCCGTCCGTTGGCGACCAGTCCCCTGCGCTACAAGCCGGTCGCCGTGATCGGCGCGAGCTCCGGCATGTTCGGTGCCGTCTGGGCGCAAGCCGAGCTCCGCAAGGTCCTCGGTGCGATCGGCGCACGGGTAACCGAAGGCGAGGTCGCCGTCGGCTACGCCGGCGAGCGCTTCGACGAGGACGGCCGCCTGAACGAGCCCAACCTCGAGCAGGAGGTACGCGAGGTCGTGACCACGCTGCTCGGCGACGCTCAGTCCGCAAAGATCAGTCAGTCCGCCGCCAACGCGGTCATCACCTAAAGAGGATCACACTGCGCGTTCCGACACAGCTGAACAACCCTCAGGTCCTACAGCTACCCTTCCCGGCGCACCGTGGGAGCGTAAGCTCGATCAAATGTCGCCGCGCTCCTCTGGACCTCGACGCTCAGAGTCCGTCGAGGCCTACCTGCGTCAAACGCGCGCCGGCGCTGCACTGGCGCTGCTCGCTCTAGCGGCGGCGATAGCGTCCGAAGAGTTCGCCGAGCACCTGTGGGTGCGTCACCCCCTCCTCGCCGGCCTTGCCTCCAGCGCGATCGTCGTGATGCTGTCGGTGGCGGTCGTGAACGAGGCGCTTGAGATCCGCGGGCGCCGACGCTGGAGGGTCCTCGCACAGTACGTGATGCTCGAGCTGGTTCGCGATGCGCGCATGGTCTGGACGG
This sequence comes from Solirubrobacteraceae bacterium, assembly GCA_035486255.1. GTDB lineage: Bacteria > Actinomycetota > Thermoleophilia > Solirubrobacterales > Solirubrobacteraceae > Palsa-744. Next base: position 5,000 of record DATHNH010000007.1, read on the forward strand.
CGGTGGTAGAGCTCGCCGGCCTGATGCCGACCGACGCGAATCCGTC
>DATHNH010000008.1:0-14677 GCA_035486255.1 Solirubrobacteraceae bacterium
TGAGATAAGGGTCAATATCGAGCCGCAAATGCCCGAGAGTCCGAGTGCCGTCATGTTTAAAGTAGGAGGCGTACTGTTGTCCGCCTCACTTGCGCCCGGCACGATGCCGCCAGATGATGAGGAGATGCGGAGCCTAAAGGGTGAAGGTTGGACTCTCTTGACCACTGCTGACCCGCCTCCAAAAGAGTTGTTCTTTGAGCTTGAGCCCACAGCCAAGGCGCGGTCTACGCCGAGTCATCGCTAATGTACTGTGAAAGGGCTGCCGTCAGTGTAAGCATGAGATGTGCGTCGGCGGAGTCAAAGTGTTGCTCCACCGTCTTGCCCTCCGGGTGATGGGGAGTATTTACGATGTCGATGGCTGCCTTCCATAGGCTGTCGAGAAACGTGAGACGACTGTCGTGATCGACCCACCCGTGTTTCGCGGCAACGACAGACGCCACGGGGCTATCCTTGGTGGCGTTGAGTTGTCGCTGCCACATGGCAAGTATGTCTCTGCACTCTGCGACGCAATCGCCATAACGCTGCTCGTCAAGCGCCCGCCTCGCCTTGTCCCACTCGCTCGCGGCGCTTGGATGGTCTGGCATCGGCGGTGGAAATCTCATCTCTATGAGACGAACGCGATCGTATCCTACCCCAGCTAGAACATCGCGCACCCACGTTGAGCGCTCAATGAAAATAGGGACGGAAGGAATATCTGTGCGCCAAAACGGCATGAGTTGCGAGAACATGCCGAATTGAAGGTCCCAAGGCGTCTTCTCGGTGTTGGCCTGCGTGCCGACTTGGTTATATGTCTTGACACCCGCAACAACAGCATCGAGCGCTAGGTACAGAGTAAAGATGTCACCTGGCGTTTGGTGGCGTTTTCTCTCTAGCTCGGCAACGTCGGTGGCGGTAAGGTGAAAGCGAAGGTGTAGGACGTGCTCGTTCCCACCTTGCGGAAACGAGCGTGCTGGAAGATTGTTTAGTAGAAGCTCTGAGGTGGGAGATGCGACCGTTAGATGAGATGACGCATGTTGGTCAGTAGCCAAGGAGGCGCGTACCGAGCAAAGCGCGAGCATTGCGCCTGCCGGCGAGTTGTTCATTTCGATGGTGAGGGGTACGACGAGCTGTGGTTTCGCGGGGCCGCCCTCGCCTCGTAGGGCTCCCCCATCGACGTACACCTGGCCGACGATGCGACTTCCCCCGGTAATCGTTTGCTTGTTGATTTGTGCCATTGCTGTCTGTGCCGTGTGGTCCGGCGAATGATGCTAGGAGTTTTCGATGACGTGCATCTCGCCAGCACGGGTGAGCCGGTAGTCCGGGTCCTGATCGAAGCCGCGTCGCTCGACAAGCCCCTCATCCAAGCAGGGGTCGAGCAGTCGTTCGATCGTCGCCATTCTCTCCCCGAGGTCGTCAGCCACGTCCTCGACGGCACTCCAGTCTTGGCCGCTGGCTTCTTTGCGCGCCAAGAGGGCGTTTAGGGCGTCGAATCTGCTCGTGCTCATGCACGGCATGGTCGCAGACGGGCGCGATTGTGTCCTAAGCGTGCCCCGGCATGACGTGACGGTGGCGCCTCGTGGCGGCGTCGTATCAGTCGGCCCAGGAGCCTCGAATTGCTCCTCGCGCCGCTGTATAGCTGACCTCGACAACTAAATGAGCTGTGGACCTCGGACGGGCGGCTACCCGCCCGAGGCCCTTTGCACAAGAAGGAAAGGTCCCTTCCCATGCACACGCAACGTATCCCAGAGGGGTTCGAGGAGCCCTCGCGCCTTGATCGCGCGATCCTCGTTGAACACCTGCTCGCCCACGGTCGGCCGCTTGCGGAGTACGAGATTGCCCGCGAGGTCGGCGTCCCTGGCGACGTGTCGATTGCGCTCAAACGGCTGCGCACATCCAGGCTCGTCCACCGCTGGAATGACCTCGTTACGCCGTCGCTCGCGGCGGTGCGCTTCATCGAAGTCATGCGGCCGGAGGACGTCGATCTGGCGCTCATCGAGGGGCGCAGGGATCAGAGCGTCCTTGAAACGCTGCTCGGTGAGGACGGATCGCCGATGTCGGAACGGAGTCTCACCGACGATGACGAAGCGGCCGTCGAAGCTCTCGAACGCCTCGACGCGGCAGGACTCGCCGATCGGCGAGCTGGCCTCGTGGTGGCCTCAGAACCGGCGCGGCGCTTTGCGCTGCTCCTGACGCTTTGACGCAGGCTGCGCGCCATGCGTCTCACCGAGCTTGCTATAAGCTCGGCCGCTCTCGCCTGCTTTGAGGCGGCCGGCATCCATGACGTTGAACAGATTGCACGTCAGACGATGCCCGAGCTGATCGAGCGCTCCGAGTTCTGTCGCGGGGTGGAGCTGCACGAGGTTGTCTGCGAGCTGAGTCGTCACGGCCTAACGCCGTTTACTCGGCACGGCCGACACGTCCAGACCGCGAGGGAGCGCGAGATATTGCGCCTGCGGATCGTCAAGGGCCTGACCTTGGACGAGATAGCCGCGATATCCAGCCTCCACCGAGAGCGCATCCGGCAGCTTCTGCATCTGCATTTTGGCCTCGTGGGAAAGCCGCCGGCCGCGCGTTGCCGCCGTGAGCGACTGCGAGCGCTGGGCCGCGACGAGGATATGCGCCCGAGCACGCTCAGGGAGCGTCACCGGCTGTATGCGCGGGCACGCCTAATCATCGAGCGGCAGTACGCAATGCCGCTGACGGTCGAAGCGGTTGCCAAGACTCTTGCGAGTTCTCCGCGCCAGCTACAGCGTGCTTTCGCTGAGTTCGGGGACGGCGGCTTTCAAGACGACCTGTTTGCTCGGCGGATGACCGCCGCCGCGATCTTGCTATCGCACAACTCGGTCCCGATGAGCGTCGTGGCGCGGCGGGTGGGCTACCGCCAGCCGGGCCACTTCGCTCGTGCGTTCCGGCGTCGCTACGGAGTGCCGCCCTCGGTCTTTCGCGCCGACGTGCGTCAAGCGAAGCGCAGCGAGGTACTAGGAGAGTCCTGCGAGACGGCGGTAAGCCGATGAGCCCCGGAAAGGAGAGGCTGATCGCGGATGCAAGGGCCGCACTCGGGAGGGCACTCCGTCAGGCGCGGGAGGAGAAGGGGATGAGCGTAGATGAGCTTGCTCAGGGGTCTGGCATCGCGCGACACCGCATCGAAGCGATCGAGGCTGGCGAACCCGACCCCGAGGGGGGCGAACTATCGACCGGGCTCCCACGTCCTGAACTGGTCGCGCTCGGCCGTGTGATCCGTAAGAGGCGGAAGCAGAAGGGCATGAGTGTGGCCGAACTTGCAGAGGCCGCCGACTTCGAGCGGCGGGACCTCGTGAAGATCGAAGCGGGCGAACTTGATCCGGGCTTTGACGGGTTGGTGGTCCTTGCGGATGGGCTGGGCGTTCCTCTGGAGGCGATTGTGCCTCCCGATGACGGGGAGGCGGCATGAACTCCTCCGTGCCTGACGAGATGGCCGAGTTTGGGCAGCGCCTCCGAGAGCTACGGACGACGCTGGGCATCTCCCAAGATGACCTCTCTCGCCGTACAGGTATCCACTCCACGGCGATCGGGCGCCTTGAGCGCGGAAAGCGCGAGCCCCGCCTGCGCACGATCCTTCGCGTTGCGAAGGGGCTGGGGATAAGACCCGGCGCCCTGCTCGACGGTCCTTCACCGGACCTCAGCGTCGGAGCGATGCTTGCTCGTCACGGTGAGCGGGAGTTGACCTCCGAGGAGTTCGAGCGGCACTTTGGGCATCTGCCGACTGATGGCGAGGGCTGACTGAGGTTCAAGCGAGGCGGTAGCCGACGCACCGCTTGACGTTCACGAGGCCCTTGGCGCCGGCCTGCGCGAGCTTGCATCGCACACGGGAGGCGTGCGAGTCCACGGTCCTAGTCGTGACGGTGGATGGAGAGTGCCACACTTCCCTGAGCAGCTCGTCCCGCGTGTAGTAGCGGCGCGGCTGTTGGGCAAGGTGGACAAGCAGGGCATACTCAAGGTGCCGCAGGTCGGGCACGGAGGCTCCGTCGATCGTGACTTCGCGGGTGTCGGTGTCGATCCGCAGACTCTCGTGCTCGATGATGCGCGGCACCGCTGCCTCTCGTCGCAGAAGTGCCCGAACGCGAGCCAACAGCTCTGCATACGCGAACGGGGCTCGGAGCACGTCATCGGCTCCTGCGTCGAAGGCCCGGAGAACGTCGGCGAGCTGGCGACTGCCGGCGGAACCGTCTGACATCCAAAGCGTTGGCAAGTCCGATGCTGCCGGTCGGTTGCGGAGTCGTCGGAGTGCGTCGAGAGCAGCCAAGCGGCTCGGAGTCCCGCCGAAGATGACTAGATCGGCTGGCTGATCGAGCATTGTTGCCGCGCTCGTGGCCCGATGCACGAGGTAGCCGTCAAGGGTCAGCTCGGCGGCCAGCTCGTCCATATGGTCCTCGCCGTAGAGGACGAGCATCTGAGCTGGGCTCTGGCTCTTGGTCGCTGACAGCATGGCGTCCCGGCCATCTTGACAAGGCCCCTAGACAATTTCAAGACCCCTAGACATTCTACGGCCTCTGAGCCCAGGATCACGGGCTCCGAGGCCCAAAGCTGGCGCGATCGGGCTCCCAGGCCCCGGCGCATCGGGCGCCCGGTGCCGGGCATCGCCTGTCCCGTTACGTGCCTCGACGGCACCTATCTAGGCAGGCCCACACGCTCGCCGAGCAAGCAGGACTCCTCGATCCGGTGGGCTATCATGGCTCCAGTATTGGCGTCCCCGGTCGCGGGTTTGCGCTTCAATCCCGCCCCCGCTATGCGAGGAAGCCCCGCAAATGCGGGGTTTTCTTGTAGGGCGACAGCGTGTGGTTATGCCTGGCGGGGTGCAAGCGGGGTGCAATTCTCGAAAAAAAGCTGGCCTGTCGCCGCGGTCGCGACCCGAAACCCATGAACGTTTCCGCGCCAGATTCGCCCTGAAATCTTGACTTGCGCCGCCCGCTCAATACGGTGATCTGACCAGCAAAAAGTGGCGCCGGCGCGGCTGGAACCGCCCGGCGCCTGACACGGAAAGGGTGGACCTTCCCATGCCACGTCAACGTAACAAGCTCCGCTGTGAGGCGGACCGCCGCGCACAGCGCGTGGTCGTCCTGCAGCTACTGCGCGAGGACCACGAGGACTTCTGGCCACGCAGCGAGCTGGAGGCCGAGTTCGGCGACATCGGGCCGCGGTTGATCACGCGCGCGATCGCGAGCTTGCAGGAGGCGGGAGTCGTCGAGCTCGAGGGCGACTCGCTGTCGGCATCGCCTGCGGCCCGGCGGCTGCAGGAACTGCTGCTGATCGGTCTCTGATCGCTCACCGACCGACGCGACGCGCTGCTCCTGCAGGCGAGTTCCGAGCACCTCCCGCGGGGTTGGTGGTGCTCGTTACTTGCCCATTTTCGTCGCCGACCTTCGTCTACGCGTGCTGTGCCGACAGCGATGTGTCCGCATCTGCGCGCAGTTCGGTTCAGCGCGTCGGTCGCCGGCGTTGGGGCGGCGTAACGAGCACCACCAACCGATCAACCACGAAGCGAAAGGACGCGACGATGCGCCAGACACGCCTTGACGACCAGACCTTCAAGAAGCTTGAGATGCGCCGTGCACGGCTGGAAGCGCTGTGGATCATGACGCCGACCCAGCGCGTTACGGCGATGCGCCGTGGCGAGCTCTCACTGGAGCAGTGCGCGGCCTGGGCGGCGCGCTATCCCGAGCAGGTGCCGCAGATCAACGGCGAGTTCGAGTATCTCGCGGCGTTCACGCCGGAGGTACGCGAGTAGGCGAACGCGCGGCAGGAGGATCTCACCGGCCCGCTACCGTACGGGCCGGTGACCGCCTGGCGCACGATCCCACTCGTAGTCAAGCTGGACGGCAAGCAGGTCGCCAGCGAGACGGTGTGCGTCTCGGCGGGAGCGCATGCGCTGACGATCGTCACGGCGCTGCCCGACAGGGGGCTTGCGCTTGAGCTGACCTCGAGCTTCGTCGGGCACGAGGGCGTCGCCACGCACGCGACGCACCTCACGCTGGGTCCGCCCGGGCACGAGCCGCAGATCTCCGTGCGGGAGTACGAGAACGCGAACGTCGACCCGATGTACGGACCGCGAGACTGCGCCTACGAGCACGTCGCGATCCTCCTCGAGCAGCTCACCGAGCTCGGCTACGAGGTGTCGATCGAGGTCCCGGACGACGCGTTCGAGGAGCTGGAGGGCGGTTGAACGGTGTCAGAGGTGCTTTGCGACAACTGAGCGGCGCTTTGGGGCGCCGTCGACGGTAGCCCTGTGTTGATCAGTGGCCTCGCGTCGCTGGGCGCTTGGACCAGAAGACACGCCAGACCGAGGGCGGCGAGACGTGTGGCTATCGCATGCTGGACGGCCTGCGACCCCTGACCGGCTGGGTGAGCGATGCCCTGCCGGAGAAAGCTCGCGACGATCCGACCTAACATTTCCCGCACCCTTGTCGGCCTTGTCCACGTCGCCTGCGTCATCAACTCGGGTTGTCACGGCCGCACGGAATGACCACAGAGGCGGTCCACGTAGACGCGCTCGGAGGGTATGCGATCAGCTGCGCTCGACGCCGATGGCCCGCGAGACGCTCACGATTGGTTCATAATCGCCGCTAGACTCAGCTACTTATGGCTGAATACAAGCTGACAGCGGTTGGGCGTCTCCTTGATCGGGATCATCCGCAGGACCCGATCTTGCTTCCGATCAGTCGTGAGCAGTACTGTGATTTCACGTTCGTTCCAAGACTGAGCTTCCGGCACGCACCTCGGACGCCAACGAATGTCACCGAGCTCGCCGAGTACCTTGCGGACCATAGTGACCACGCCCTGTTCATCGACACAAACCTAACCTGGCTCGACGATGAGTGGTGGGAGGAGTTGCTGTCTGTGCCAGGGCGCGTGCATCTCATTGGACGAGTCGCAACGGAGCTCATCCCTTATCTACAGCGCAATCCCGCTCATCCGCTACGGGCAGCCATTGCCGAGCAGAATCCAGCGATTGTCCTACACGCGGACCCGGACGACGACGCTGGATTCAAGTCGTTTCAGTACTACGTAAGCCTTCTCAGCTATCGCCGATTCTTTCTTGCGTCGGCGGTTGAGCACTTCAAGGCAGAGAATCGCCGCGAGCCGACTGGCGAGGAGCTGACGGAGTTGAAGATGAAGCTCCAGAGCTTCGCGGGCGAGCGCGTCCTGCGCCTCAACACGAAGCCGGCAAGCGAGTATCGCACCGACGAGGCACTGGCATTCCTAGCTGTGTATCACGCTGTGACCACCGGTCAGCCAACCAAGATCTTCTCTGGCGACTCCGACGTCGAAGAGCAGTTCTACATGATGACTAGACTCCTGACGGCTCACTACTATGGCCTGATCGTGGGAAGCCGGTACGCCGCTAGCTTCACGAGCTTCAGGCCCCGGGCCCTGTCCGTCGATCTTATGTCGAAGTACGCACTGATATTTGAGCCACACAATGCCACGATCATCGACCTCGGCGGTAGAGGGCTTCATGACTTGATTCCCAAGCACACGACCTTCGTACCCGTAACGTGCACGACGATTGGTAAGGAGTACACGTCTGAGGTCACTTACGGTGCCGAGACCACTATGGCCGAGGTGTTCACTACTAAGGCCAAGACTCACGGTTTGTCAACCGATAAGCTCGCAGGGCGCAACGTCCATCCATGGATGATCCCGGAAGAGTTCCGACTCCACGGCTCCAACGGTGCCCTCGTCGCGTTCGACAAGTCGATCACGCTCCCCGATACCGGAATGCGGATCGCGCAAACCGACATCATGCTCACCACCTGGCCAGGCGACCCACACGTCCGAATCAGCCCGCCAACCGACGACGACCGTGCCGTCCGACTGCCCGTCTTCGTACCGCCAGCAGGACGTCGGGGCATCGTCCCGTTGTTCGCCCACCGCCCGACACCAATACGCGTGCGGCTGCGCCCTTGAGTGATGAACACACCGCAAGGGACGCGTAGGCGGCTCCGGTCGTCAGCAACGAGCCTGGCTGTGAGAGTGCGCCTGTGCAGCGCCCACACGCATTGAGCTACGGCGAAGTTCTGCCGATCAGAATATCCACTCATGTTCAGAGCTCCGGGAACCATCAATGAAGTTGATGTCATCGCGTTCTGGCGCGCGGTGGAGCTGTTCGGCCCGCAGGAGGTCCCGAAGCTGCGCGAGGATCGCGTCCAGGACGTAGGCGACGCGGTGCTGCCGTGGGAAGATGACCGGGGCAGGAAGGGGCTGCGGTCCACGCAGACATTGCAGCACGACATCTTCGTGGGGGTGTTCTCGCTCGATGACGCGTATGCGGAGCTGAGCAAAGCACTGAGCTACCCCGACGAGGGCGAGAACGGCGATCCGCCCCCGGCCGGCGAGAGTGCGCTGGCGGCGTTCACGGTGGCGGATGACGGCCGGGTCATCCTGGGGTCGCAGGTTCTTTCGAGTTGCGCATGGGCCATCGGTCGGGCATTCGTCGATGGGGCGGGGTCGCCCAGGTGGCTCCAGGACTTCGAGCGCGCGGCGGGCGAATTCAGAGACGGATTTGAGAAGTTGATGACCGCACCGGACGACGCGGACACCGAGGACGTCCCGTACGAAGATCGCGTGGGCCCGGTGCTGGACTTGACCCTGCTCGAGGAGATCGGCCAGTTCGTGGGGGAATCGCTCGTGTCCGATGGCGTCAGGTGCGCAGTCGCGATTCGCGACGCGGTGGGCGTTCGTGTGCGCACTCGTGTTGTGGGGACGGTCAATCGCTACCGAGCCACGGAACGCAACTTCCTCAATAGCTTCATCGCACAGGACCTCGACGTGGTCGCGCAGGCGCTTGGCCGACAGGCGTTCGGGCCAGGGCTGAGCAGATACCTGGCGAGCGCCGCGAAAATAGCTGGTGACGGCGATCGGACGAGGATCGATGTAAACGGTCCGGACGCGATCGACTTTGTTCGTACGAAGCTTCAGCCGAACTCGACTCCATTGGGGCGCTGGCCGTCGAGCGTGACTTCGCCGGCCGATCTCGGCCAGCAACTGGCTGTGAATACGATCGTCGATGAGAGCGAGAGCAGCGAGTCCGAAGGCCTGTACGCGGTCAATGGGCCGCCGGGGACGGGCAAGACGACGTTGCTAAGAGATCTGGTCGCGGCGCTTGTCGTGCAGCGCGCGGAACGCCTCGCGGAGCTCGAGAGCCCAGAGTCCGGGTTTACGGAAACCCCGGTGACGTTCCAGTCGCGAACGCGAACGAGCACGGTGCCCCGGCTGATCCCGGACCTGACAGGGTTTGAGATGGTGCTCGCCTGCGCGACGAACGCGGCGGCGGAGAACGTGACGACCGAGATCCCGCTCGCCAACGCGATCGCGCCGGAATGGCAAGGACGGAGCGGCTACTTCACTGGCACGGCGGCGAATGTGCTCAACTCAAAGCGCGAGGAGGCCGAGGAGGACCGTGAGGCGTGGGGGATGCTCGCGGCGTGCCTGGGCAGCCTCTCGAGATGCAAGTCGTTCTCGACGGCATTCTGGTTCGAGGAGGCTGACGGCTTGCTGCACGTCCTGAAGAACCGCAGGTCGACGCCCGAGGACTGGCCTGAGGCGGTGTCGGGCTTTCGCGCGGCGTTGGCTCGTGCGAGGGAGGGCTGCGAGGAGCGGCAGCAGTACGCGCAGCTATTCGACGACCGCAAAGGCGCACTGCAAGTCGCCGACAGCCACGCCACGGAGTCCAAACAGGCGCTGGAGCGCGTCGATGAGGTCCGCGGCGAGCACGATCGCCAGCAGGGAGCCGTCTCCACGAGCCAACGTGCGCACGAGGCTAGCCTCGCGGCGCGGAAGACCCACGATTCCGAGCGCCCGTCCTGGTGGCAGGCGCTGTTGAGCTTCGGCCGCGCCCGAAGGGGCTGGCGCAGCCGCGACGTTGCGCTCGCGGCGCAGGCGACCGAGACGGAGCGGACGCTGGCGGAGGCTCAGGAGCGCTTGGCGCAGCTCGAGATGGCGATAGCTGAGGACACGGAGCTGGCTAGGACGCACCAGGGCGCCGAGGCCGAGGAGAGGGCGCGAGCCGAGCGCCTCGGCGAAGAAATCAAGAGCGTAGGTGAGCTCTGGCGCGAGCGCTTCCCGGACGCGGTCTTCCCGGACGACAACTGGGCGATGGATTCCGAGCGCGCCCGCCGCGAGCTCCGGGCGCCCTGGGCCGATGAGGCTTGGAACGGGGCGCGCACCGAGCTGTTCTTGGCGGCACTCAGCCTTCACGAGGCGTTCATCCTCGGCGCGGCGAACAAGATGAAACAGAGTCTGAGCGTCGCGATGGATGTGATCCAGGAGAGCTCGCGGGTGCAGGTTCCGGCGGCTGCTGTGCTGGCGGCGTGGCAATGCCTGTTCATGGTGGTGCCGGTGATCAGCACGACGTTCGCCTCGTACCCGCGGCTGTTTCGTCGCCTGGGCCGGGAGGCGCTCGGATGGGTGCTGATCGACGAGGCAGGACAGAGCACGCCCCAGAACGCAGCGGGGCCGATCTGGCGCTCGTCCTCGGCAGTAGTGGTCGGCGACCCTTTGCAGCTGGAGCCGATCGTGACGCTGCCGCTCGGCACCCAACGTGCGCTCGCGCGGTCCCACGGAGTCGCGGAGGCGCTACTGCCCGGCTATACCTCGCTGCAGCGGGTGGCCGACCACGCGACTGTCGTTGGTGCCTACCGTGGCGACGGTGACGTCTGGGTGGGCTCTCCGCTGAATGTGCACCGCCGCTGCGAGGAGCCGATGTTCGGGATCGTGAACGAGATTGCATACAACGGGCAGATGATCGACCACACCCCGCCCCGCGGCCCCTTCCCGTTTCCCGCGAGCGCATGGCTGCACGTCGCCTCGGAGCGGTCCAACGGCCACTGGATCGCAGAGGAGGGGGAAACGCTCACGAGACTCTTGGAGGAGCTGAGCATGATCGCTGGCGGCCACGCGGAGAGCGACACGCAAGCTTTCCTGATCGCGCCATTTCGCGACGTGGCGAACAGGCTGCGCGCCTACCGCGCCAAGCGCCTCGACATCACGGCGGGGACGATTCACACCGCGCAGGGGCGGGAGGCGGATATCGTCGTCATCGTGCTCGGCGGCGATCCACGGCGCACGGGCGACAAGCTCTGGGCCGCGGAGAAGCCGAACCTCCTGAACGTCGCGGTCAGCCGCGCAAGGCGCCGCCTCTACGTGATCGGCAACCACGACGTGTGGTCCTCGCACAAGTACTTCAGGACCCTCGCCCAACACCTGCCCGCGCAGAATAGGCAGTAGGCGCCTGACTGCACGCGCACAGCCAAGGACAGGTGCGGACCCAAGCGTGAAAGCCGAGCAGACTATACGCACTGACGTGCAGGCCCCGACTCTTTACCTAAATTGTTTCACCACTGAGGCTTTCTCGGCGTAGCTCAGCTTGTCTCAGTTTCAGCGCCCTTGAGCTTCCCCCGCGAACGCCCTACGTTCGCCGGGATGCAGACGACTCACAAGATCAGCGGCAGCTCGGCGGCCGGCTACGCCGCCTACGTGACCTCGCCCTCTGACCGCGGCGACTACTACACCGCAAGCGGCGAAGGCGAGCCGGCGCTGCTCGCACCAAGCCACTGGCACGGCTCACCGACCCTGCTCGCAAAGCTCGGCCTCTCGCGCGATCAAGACGTGACGCGCGAGGATCTCTCCGCCCTGATGCACGGCCTCTCCCCGCGCGACGGCCACGAGCTGCGCCGCGCCGGCGGCAACGGCAGCCGCGTCGCCGGCATCGACATGACCTTCAGCGCGCCGAAGTCGGTCTCGGCCCTGTGGGCGGTCTCCTCGCCGTATGAGCGCGCGCGGATCGAGGCAGCGCACTCAAAGGCGGTGGCGGGAGCGATCGCGCGCACCGAGCGCAATGTCGAGCTCGTGCGTACACGATCAGAGGGGAAGCTCCGTTGGGAGAAGGCGGGCAGCCTGCTCGCCGCCGAGTTCGTGCACACCTCGAGCCGCCTGACGCGCGATCAGGAGTCAGGCGGTGTGCCCGACCCCCAGCTTCACTCCCACGTCGTCGTGCTCGGCGCCGAGCGAGCCGACGGACGCTTCGCCGCGGTCGACTCGCGCGAGCTGTTTCGCGCCGCACGCGCCAACGGCGCTTGGTATCGCGCCGAGCTGGCCGATGGCCTTGGTGAGCTCGGTCTAGAGATTAAGACCGAAACCGGCAAGGACGGTCGCTACTTCGAGATCGCCGGCGTCCCGGAGAAGCTCAGCGAGCGCTGGTCGATGCGCGGCGTTGAGATCGAGCGCGCCGCGCGAGCCTTCCGCACCCGCTACGGGCGCGACCCGCGCGCCGGCGAGCTCGGCTCGCTGACGGTGGCAACGCGCGGGACGAAGGCACAGCTAAAGGCGGGCGAGGTAGATCGTGCCTGGAAGGCGGTCGGCGAGGAGCACGGCCTCTCGCGCGAGAAAGCGCAGAACCTCTACACAGGTCGCGAGCGCGAACCGTTCTCGCGCGAGCACTTCGGCAGAGCGCTGCTCGGCGAGCTCACGAAGAGCAGTGCGACGGTCAGCGAGCGCGACATGCGCGCGCGGGCGTATGAGCTGGTCGCAGGACGGGCACACCCGCGCGAGGCCGACGCGTCGATCGAGGAACTCACACGCTCGGGCGAGCTGATCGCCTTGCAGGGCGATCGATGGACGACCCGCGAGCTGCGCGAGCTTGAGCTTCGGATCGCAGAACTCGCCGCCTCGCGCTCGACCGAGCCAGCGGCGCCGGTGAGCGACTCCTCGCTGCGTCAGGCGCGCCTTCACGTCCAGCGCGAGATCCGCGGTGAGCTGAGCGCCGAGCAGCGCGAGGCGGTCAAGACGATCACCGGCCAAGGCGGCGTCAGCGTGCTCGTCGGCCAGGCCGGCACGGGCAAGGGCGTCGTCATCGCCGCGGCGACCGGCTCCTGGCAGCGCGAGGGCTATCAGGTGATCGGCACCGCGGCGGCGGGGGCGACGGCCGAGCGCCTCGGTGCCGATGCGAACCTCGAGCGCTCGATCACGACCGACGCGCTGCTCGCGCGCGTTCAGTCGGGCGGCGTGCACCTCGACGCAAAGACGGTCGTCGTGATGGACGAGGCCGGCATGGCCGACACCAAGCGCCTCGCCGCGCTCGTCGAGGCCACGGCAAGAGCGGAGAGCAAGCTCGTGCTGGTCGGCGATCACGCTCAGCTCTCGGCGATCGGCGCCGGCGGCATGTTCGCCGAGCTGCAGGGCAAGGTGCCGACTGCCGAGGTCAGCGAGGTCCATCGCGCACGGCACGCCTGGGAGCGCGAGGCCTGGCAGCAGGTCAGGGCAGGGGAGGCGCACCGCGCGCTGGCGAGCTACCAGGCCCACGGGCGCCTTCACATCTCAGACACGCGCGGGCAGGCGGCCGAGCGGGCCGTAGCCGGCGATCCACGCGAGCACGTGGACCGCGCCCGTCGGCTCGCCGAGGATCGTCAGCGCCAGCCAGAGCAGGCCGTAGGCAACTGCCGCGCGCAGCGGCGCGAGGAAGCCCTGGACCACGACGCTCATTGCGTAGAGCAGAAGCCACAAGGGCGCGCACGCTCGGCGTGCTCGTCAGCGGCGCCGTCGGCGTCTGGCTGCTGCGCCTGCCGTGGGCCTCCTATTGGCGAGCGCGCGAGTTCGACGCCGATCGCTACGCGGCCGCGCTCGGGCAGGGCGAGGCGCTCGCGCGCTTTCTCGAGCAGAACGCGCTGCTCTACGACCTGCCGGTGCCGTTTCCCTGGCTTGGCCAGCACTCGCATCCTTCGACCGAGCATCGGATCGATCGGCTGATGCAGCTGGAGGCGGGGGAGTGAGCCGAGGCTCGTGCGACGGCAGAGGTAGCTCCGCGCTCGGAACCCGTCAAGGCCGCCCCTTCGGGGCCGCCTGCGGCGGGGCCTGTCGGCCCGACCTTGACAGAACCCGACCGCGGAGCTTTCGAGCAGTGAGGTCGGCAGGGAGGCCCTGCCGACCTTTTCGAGAACCGACTGATGATTGGAGGATGTGATGGGAACGCTGGTGATGGACCCTGTAGGACGTGTAGGCCGCGGAGCGAGTCGAGTCTCCATTCGGTCTCGCCGTTCGCGTTCAGGCTGTGGGCTCGGTGTCACCGCCCAGCCGGGTGGCGGTGCGCCCCGGATCGGGACCGACCCGCTGCTGACCGCCGATGAGGTCGCCGAGCTCTTGCAGGTGACGAAGGCGTGGGTGTACGCGCAAACGCGGGCGCAGAGGATTCCGCACGTGCCGCTCGGGCGCTACGTGCGCTACCGGCGCTCGGCGGTGCTGCAGTGGGTCGCCGCGCTCGAGCGGCAGGCCGGCGGTGTCCGATAGCGAGCGAGCACAGAGGAGCGATGACGTGAGCGAGAAGAAGCGGACCTATGGGTCGGGGTCGGTGATCGTTCACCGTGGCGCGTGGTACGGGCGCTGGTGGATCGGCAACCGCTACGTCAAGCGCAAGCTCGGCGAGATCCGCGCGCCAGGGACGCGTGAGGGACTGACGCGCAAGCAGGCCGAGATGGCGCTGCGGCGGCTGATGACCGAGGTGCGCGTAGTCGTGCCCGAGGAACGGATGACCTACCAGGAGGCGGGAGGCTGTCCGGGTTTCTGTGTGTGAGGCCGAGGATGGTTAGTTGGGGAGTCGGTCTCCGAAGTGGATCTTGAGTCCTCGTAGTGCTGCTGTCCAGTTGAACGCTTTTTGCCACTTGCCCTCGGC
>DATHNH010000009.1:0-5168 GCA_035486255.1 Solirubrobacteraceae bacterium
TGGGGTTTTCCGCCACCGTTATCGGCGGCCGACATGCCGAGGAACGGCATCTGGCGCCCGTCCCAGAACCGCCGGCGCTCGGGGATTCGTCGGGTCGCGGCGGTGGCCGCGCCAAGCCAGGAGCGTTGCGCGCAGATCTGATAACCGCGTTGAGCGGGGGGCCGTGCACTGGCGAGGAGCTCGCACGCCGGACGGGAGGCACGCAGGCCAACCTTCGCTACAACCTCGCCCGACTCGAGCGGACCGGGCTCGTAGTAACCCGCGATCAACCTGGGGGCATCATGTACGAGCTACGTGGGGAGCCCAAAGACCGCGGCTGGCGGTGACAGAGCGGGCCGGCCGCGAGCCGACGAACACCGCCGTGCGCGAACAAACGGGGTGTGGGGGTGTTTTGGCGCGAGTGCCTCGTGAAACGCGCCAGCATAAACGTCGTAGTTTCCAGTAGGATGCGTGCCGGGATCAAGGAAGCAGGGGGTAGTACATGCCAGGGAAGGCTGTCCATAAACACTGGCGGATCGGGTTTCGGGGCCGCCGACCGTCGCGCCCGAGCTTGCTCGGCGAGAGGCTTTCGGCATGAGCGCTGCGGTGGCGGAGGCACTCGAGCGAGAGGCTTTTGCGGGCTTCCCCTACGCAATGCTCGTGCTGCAAGCTGATGGGACGGTGGTCTGCGCGAACGCGCAGGCGCGCCGGCTGATCGGGGACGAGCAAGCAGGGCTGGCGGAGCTGACCTGCTGCGAGGTCTTCGGGTGCGGGGCGGCTGGCTCGCCGCTGGCGGGCTCATGTGTGGCGCGTCTCGGTCTTCGCGTCGACGACGGGGGAGCGGTGGAGCTGCAGGTCGAGATGTCGACTCCGTCCGGTGGCGTGCCTGTCTGGCTCGCGGCGGGGAGGCTGGGACCAGAGAGGGTCGCCGTGCAGATACGCCCGTCGCGCGTTGCAGTCGGAGGACAGGCGCGGAACGTGCACTCGCCGCCTGGCCTACATCTGCGGTGTCTCGGGACGACTCAGGTGGAATCCGGCGGGCGCGGAATAGGAGGGAGCTGGCTCGATCAGCGAGCGGGGCAGCTGCTGAAGTTCTTGGTAGCGCATCGTCGCAGGCCGGTGACCGTGGATGAGATCGCTGAGGGGATATGGGCCGATGCGAGCTATCAGGCGGCCGGGAACGTGCGGTACTACGTGCACGCATTACGGGGGCACCTGGAACCCGGGAGGGGGCGGCGCGAGGCGTCTGTATTCATCCGCTCGCAAGCCGGGACGTATCAGCTGGACAGTGAGTGGGTGACGCTAGACATCGACACGTTCGAGAAGCAGGCGGCCCGGGCGCTGGACGCCGGCGGCGTGGATCCGATACGAGCGCTGGAGCTCGCGGAGGGCGCGCTGGCGGCATATCGAGGGGGGTTTCTCGAGGAGCTGCCGTACGCCGATTGGGCGAACGGGGAGCGGCAGCATCTGCACGAGTTGGCATGTAGGACGCTCAGAATGGTGGCCGACGAGCGGCTGGAGAGAGGGGACTTGGGGGAGGCGGGACGCGCGCTCAATCGTCTGGGGGAATTGGAGCCATACGACGAGGACGTGCAGAGAGAACTCATTGAGCTCGAGCTGAGGAGCGGGCGGCGGAGCAGAGCCGTGAGGCGGTACTCGGCGCTGGCGGCGAGGAGCCGAAGGATGTTTGGGGAAGGGCCGAGCTTCGAGCTGAGCGACCTGAGCCAGCCACTGCGGTAGCACGCAGCGATGAGCGTGAGCTGCCCCCGCCGGGCACGCATCGGGATGTTAGGAGGGAGTGTAGGCCGCGACCCAAGCTATTAGCACATGGCCTGATGCGCTCGCGGTGGGGATCGAGCCGTCGGTGGCGGTCTCGGTCTGGAGAACCCAGTGCATCGGGTCGCGCGGTACGGATTCCGAACTGGCGCCTATCTGCTGTCCGTCGAGGATAAAACGGCAGTTGCCGGGAGTCCATTCGATGATGGCGGTGTGCCAGGCGTTGTAGTCGGCGGTCGTCGGGTACACGTCCTGCGCTGGGGTGGAAGCAGCACCGGAGTGGTGCATGAACGCATCGATGTCACCCGACAGGTCGCCCTCCGGGAAGTCGACCTCGCCTTCGGCCGGCCAAACTTCGCGGTCGGGCCACAGGAGCCACGCCGTCTTGTAGCCGCGAATCGGTTCCGCCCGAAACCGCACTACATAGGCACCGTAGAGGAGGCCGCCACCCCGGATGCCCCCGGGGATCTTCGGGACCAGAGCCGCGCCCACGGGCGTGCCATCGACGGTGTGGAGATAGTAATCGAGGACGCCGTTGTGGATGCTCAAGACCCTTGACGGAGAATAGATGCCGTGGTGTTCGGTGTCCTGCCACCCGTCTGGGTACGCCCACCATCGGGATCTGAGGTTGCTCGGGAGTCCCGAGCAGGCCGAGCTGATCAGCGTTGGTCCCGCGACGCATCCGGAAAAGCCACCGAGGGGGACGCTCGTCTTGAAGCTTTCGGCGAACACTTGGTCCCATCCCTGCACATTTCCTCTGGGCACTGGCGCGCCCGAAGGATCGGCCGGCGTCGATGGGCCCGCTCGGAGCCCGACGTTGCTCAGAAGCCTCCCGCCCTGGTGTCGAGCCGACGTGATCGAGACCGTCCTAGCATCGCGTCGCTTGACGGTGGCACGTGCTTGCGGTGCCGCACAGTGCTGACGGCTGGGGCGGGAAGACGTGGAGGTCGGCTCGGTCGTGCAGCGCGCAACACCGCGGAGAGGGTGCGCATCGGCCGTCGCCACCGCAAGGCTCAGGGCCGCGATGAGTCCGAGTGCCGAGACTAGGAAGGAGACAGCGGCGGGGGGGAGGGGGTGCGATCTGGTGGGCATGTCGATCTTGGATGAGGCGTCGAAATGACGGCTCCCGCACTCCTCGGCCGAGGACGGGCAGTCGTGACGAGAAGCCACAAATCTAGACGTTCGTCGGAGGAATGTCCCGGCTTACTCGACGAGGATGGGCGGCCCGAACCGCGCTACTAGACGTGTGCGTGCCTGCGTGCACCGCGGAGAAGGCTCGGCGCGCCAATGGCGCGCCGACTTTCGGCAATTCGAAGCTCCAACACGGTCTGTATCTCTAGGAATTCAGACCCGACGCAGTCAGGTAGACCTCCTCGAGCAGCGGGATGACGCGCTCGGGAGCAAGAGCGGCGCGAACCCAAGCGCTGCCAGCATCGCTCATTGCCCGCTGACGATCCGGATCGTCTAGAAGGCGTCGGATCGCCTCCGCCGCGAGGGTTGGGTCGCGCGGCATCACGAGGCCTAGTCCCTGCACTCTCATCGGAACGGTATCGGCCACCTGGGCAGATACGACTGTGGGCACACCCACAGCGAACGCCTCGATCAGCGAAATCGACAGACCCTCCCACCGAGAGGCCTGGATGTAGAGGTCGGCCCCCGCCAGGGCATGTGCCTTTGCGGGCCCGACGACGGGAGGCTCGAGCGAGTAGTTCGCGGGTGCGGTGCGGGCCACCGCTCCGATGAGCTCGACCTCGTTGTGATCGGGTACCCCATGAACGCGAAAGTCCGCCTCTGGGAGGGCGCGTGCGATCCACGAGAGGTAATCGAGTCCCTTGTGGTAGACGTCGTAGCGGGCGAGGGTCAGAATCGTGGGGCGCTGGCTAGGACACCAAGACCATCGGGTTTCGGCATCGAAGACATGCGGGTTCGGAACGATCGCTGTGCGCGCATCTGGGCACGCCGACAACACGTCCTGATGCTCGCGTGGGGTGAGACAAATGACGGCAGTCGCCCCGCGCAGCATCGACCGGTCGAGCAGATCGAGGAACAGTCGCTTGCGGAACCCATCTCTTCTGAGCGCCGCGGGAGCGAGCGCGGAGTGCGGCGAAACGACGTAGGGAATGTTCCAGGCTCGGAGCGTCCGCGCTAGCAGGCAGTGCGCGGGCCGGAAGAGCGAGTGCAGATGGACCACGTCCACCCGCATGCGCCTCGCCGTTGCGACTGCGCGAATGGCGCCCGCAGGCGACAGCGCGCCCTGCCGGTCCAAGCGGAACGATTGGTGGCCGGCCTCGGACAGGAGCCGGAGCAGCTGCGATTCGGCGGCGGAGATCCCGTCGACGGTGCCTCCGAACCCGCCGAGGTTTACGTGCATGATGCGCATCAGCGCAGCGCTCCCACGATCGCCTGTACTTCGGTGCGGGCCTGTTCGGCGCGGCTGTGTACGGTGACCCGGGAATCTCTGCTGAGCATGACCTGGAGCCGTTGCTGGAGGAAACCGGCGGTAACGTCCGCGAACTCGCATCGCATCTCAGGCATCCCGAGGAGCTCGAAGACTCCCTCGGTCTTGGAGGTGAAATAGCCGATCGCGACCGCCGGTGTATCGGCTGTCATCGAGATGATGGCGGCGTGCAGTCGGACGGCGACGACCGCGCTGGCAGCCCCGTAGACGTTCGCAAGCTCACTGGCGGAGAGATCCTCCTCGAGGAAGACGGCCTCGGGGCCAATGTCCGCGGCGAGTTGTCTGCTAACGGGGCGATCGTCCTCGATCGACGTCGGGCCGCGAGCTTGGGCGATAACGGCGACTCGCTTGACGTGGCCGGTGTAGAGAGCGTCTCGCGCGAACTGTGCCACCTCGGAGAGCATGGTGTTGGTGGCGTCGCGGCTGAGGTAAGGGTGTTGACGCACGGAGAGGGCCAGAAAGCGCTGGTCGAGGCCGGCTCGCCTCATCACTTCCAAGTTGTCGGCGCTTGACGGGGTCAGCGCGAAGGCGAGGTCGGGGGCGACGCGGTAGCGGCTTTCTGGGATCCCGAGCTCCGCCAGCAACTCCGCGCTTCGTCTCTCTCGCACCGTGATCAACGTCGCCCTCGAAAGCACGATCCGTGTGAGCGTCGAGGCGGTGGGACCACAAAGGGGCCCGATAGTGTGTCCGAGGAGATACGTCGGGATTCCTTCTCGTTGCGCGATCAGCGCCGGCGCAAGCAGCTGGAATAGTCTGGCAAGTCCGATGATGCGATGGCGGCCCTGTACGAACAGATTCGAGCCGCCGAGGAGACACACCGCGTGGGCATCGCGGAGCTGTTCGGCCCGTTGCGGTGGCCGCCCGAGTCCGAGCCACGAGGCGAACCAGCAGAGCCGTGCGAACCACATCGCAGTCGCGAAGCGGCTGGCGTCTAGCGCGAGAGTCGGAACCGCAG
>DATHNH010000010.1:0-12732 GCA_035486255.1 Solirubrobacteraceae bacterium
CACGTCCGTATGTCCCGCGCGCGCGAAGGCCTCCAGCGCCCCCCTTTCCAAGCGCTCGGCCAGGTCCTCGTAGAAGCGTCCGATCGCGATCGCGTAATGCTCGCTCACGATTCGCCCCGCTCCGTGTCGGACTCGGGCCTCGGCTCCCGCGAGCGCGCCGCGTCGAGGCTGCGCTCGGAGTGCAAGAGCTCGGCGTCGAGATTGAGCCCTTGATGATGCAGGATGTGGCCCATCCGCTGGGCCTTGGTGCGCAGATAGGCCTCGTTGTGCTCGTTGGGCGCATGCTCGATGGGGATCTGGGCGCTCACCGACAGCCCGTAGCCCTCGAGTCCCTTGATCTTCTTGGGGTTGTTGGTGAGAATGCGGATCGAGCTGAGGCCGAGATCCACCAGGATTTGAGCCCCGATCCCGTAGTCGCGCAGGTCGGCCGGCAGACCCAGTCGCTCGTTTGCTTCGACGGTGTCGAGGCCATCCTCCTGCAAACGGTAGGCACGCAGCTTGTTGAGCAGGCCGATGCCCCTACCCTCCTGTGAGAGATACAACAAGACGCCTTCACCCCCGCGCTCGATCATCGCGAGGGCCGATGCCAGCTGCTCGCCGCAGTCGCAACGCAACGAATGGAACACGTCGCCCGTCAAGCACTCGGAGTGCACGCGCACGAGCACGTCCTCGCGTCCGACCACGTCACCCTTGACGAGCGCCACGTGGTGCTTGTCGTCCACCAGCGAGCGGTACCCGACCGCCTCGAAATCGCCGAAAGCCGTCGGCAGGCGCGTTGACACGACGCGTTCGACCAGGCGGTCGTTGCGACGCCGGTAGGCGATCAGGTCGGCGATCGTGATCATCTTCAGATCGTGGCGCTCGCAGTAGCGCGCAAGGTCCGCCACACGAGCCATCGAGCCGTCCTCGTTCATGACCTCGCAGATGACACCGGCCGGGATCAAACCGGCAAGGCGCGCCAAGTCGACGCTCGCCTCGGTGTGCCCGGTGCGCTCCAGGACTCCGCCCGCCTTCGCCTTGAGGGGGCTCACATGACCAGGCTGCACGAGATCCTCCGGCTTGCTCGAGGGGTCGATCGCGACTTGCATGGTGCGTGCTCTGTCGTGCGCGGAGACCCCGGTCGTGACGCCCTCGCGCGCCTCGATCGTCACGGTGAACGGCGTCTGCAGCGCCGACTCGTTCTTGGCGGTCATGAGCTCCAGCCGGAGCTCGTCGCAGCGCTCCGGTGTGAGCGCCAGGCAGATCCAGCCGCGCGCCTCCTTCGCCATGAAGTTGATCGCCTCGGGCGTGACGAACTGGGCGGCCATCACCACGTCGCCCTCGTTCTCGCGATCCTCGTCGTCGCAGACGACGACCATCCTGCCCTGCCTGATCTCCTCGATCGCCTCCTCGACGGTCGCGAACGGTGTGGTTGTCTTGGACTGGCTCATATGTGGGCCTCCGTCTCGATGAGTCTCTCAACGTGCTTGGCGAGTATGTCCGCCTCGATGTTGACCCGATCCCCGATCTGCGCTTCCCCGAGGTTCGTGCGAGTGAGCGTCTCGGGAATCAGCGATACCGAGAAGCTCTCCTCGTGAACCTCGCTCACAGTCAAGCTCACCCCGTCCACGGCCACCGAGCCCTTCTCCACCAGATAACGGGCTAGCCGGGGGGCGAGCTCGATCTGAAGCACTCGCGCGAACCCTTCCTCGCGCTGTCCGGCGATCGCACCCGTCCCGTCTACATGGCCCTGCACGATATGCCCGCCGAGGCGCCCGTCGGCGCGCAGCGCAAGCTCCAGGTTCACACGTGAGCCGGGTTGCAGTCGCTCGAGCGAGGAGCGTCTCAGCGTCTCCTGCATCGCCTGCGCGCGGAAGGCGCCACCCTCGACGACGGTAGCTGTCAGGCACACGCCGTTGACCGCGATGGAATCGCCCTCGGCCAACTCGTCTGCGAGCGCCGTCGCGATCTCGAGCGTGGCCCCATCGGCGTCGCTCTCGATGCCCTTCACGCTTCCCAGGTCTGCGATCAGGCCTGTGAACATCGTCTATGAACTCCTTTCAAGCTTCCAGCCGCTGACAGGCACGCAGGGCAAGCTGGGCAAGGACGCAGCGAGCGCCGCGTGCTCAACACGCGAGCCGGCCGATCGGAGATCCCGCGCCGTGCCCCGAATGGGGTATCGAGCTCCGATCGGTAGGACGCCGCACAGCGCCGCCATGCGCGCCTATCGGTCACCACTCGCGCAAACGGGCCGACACCAACAGGTCATCCCCGACACGATCGCAGTCGAAGCTGAGCGCGCGCAAGGCCTCGGATATGCGCTCGACCCCCTCGCCCTCGAGCGGATCGCGTGCGGTCCGCCCACCGAGCAGGATCGGGGCGAGAAAAAGCCTTATCTCGTCGATCTCCCCCGCGTCGAGAAACGCTCCCGCGAGGTGCGGACCGCCCTCGAGCAGAACCGAGGCGATCCCGCTGGCACCGAGCTGGTCGAGCGCGGAGCGCACGCGCGCCGGCTCGTTCTGGCCGGTGGCGACGAGCACCTGGGCTCCGGCTGCCTCCAGCGCATCGGTGTCCGCGCGCGCCGCCGCGCGCGACACGCACACGGTCAAGGGAACCCGATCGGCGGCTGCGACCAGCTGTGAGGAGATCGGCAGGCGCGCGAGCGAGTCGAACACGACTCTGCGTGGCTGGCGAGGAAGCTCGATGAGGATCCCGTCGGGTCGCGCGGTGAGCTGCGGATCGTCCGCCAGGGCGGTTCCGATCCCGACCACCACCGCGTCGACGGAAGCGCGCCAAGTGTGGGCAAGCAGACGGCTTTCCTCGCCGCTGATCCACTGCGAGTCGCCGGCTCGCGTGGCTACCTTGCCGTCGAGCGTCATCGCCGACTTAAACAGCACCCAGGGGCGCCCGACGCGCGCGTGCTTGCGAAACGCCTGGTTGAGTAGGCGTGCGCTCGCGGCCAGCTCGCCGTCGGCGACGAGAACCTCGACGCCCTCGTCGCGCAGGATGCCGAGGCCACGCCCGGATGCCTTCTCGGTCGGATCGTCGGAGGCAACGACGACGCGCGCGATCCCCGCCCGCATGATCGCCTCTGTACAGGGTGGCGTGTTGCCTTCGTGGCAGCAGGGCTCGAGCGACACGTACAGCGTGGTCCCGGTCAGATCCGCCGGCCCACACGCCTCGATCGCGTTGACCTCGGCGTGCGCCTCGCCGTAGCACTCGTGCCAGCCCTCACCGAGAACCTCACCGTCACGGGCCACGACCGCCCCCACGAGCGGGTTGGGCTTGACCTGCTCCGCGCCGTTGCGGGCAAGCTCTATCGCTCTTCCGAGGAGCGCCCGGTCGATGTCGGTGGTGATCGCCATGCCTTCCTACTCAGGATAGGGGCTCGTGGCCTAGGCGCCACGGGCACAGCGCCCGCCACGCAGCCGATATACGGTCATCGCGGGGCCGGGCAGGCGGTAGGACAGTGGGTAGTAGTCGAACGTCCAGTCGAAGTTGAATGCCGGCGGCGTGGCGCCCGACTCATACGGTGAGACGTGGTAGGCCACTTCGGATTGCGCGGCGAGCGCTCGATAGTAGGCGACCGCGAGCGGCGCGAGGGCCGGGTCGGCGAAAGCACGGCCGAACTCGGTTGAGCCCGTTACCACCCAGCAGTAGCCCTGACTCTCGTACCAGCCGATCAGGGAAGGGGCGAGCGTGGTCTCGTAGTCCTCGAGCGCCACCGCGTGGGGCACCTGTGGAGCAAGCCTGCCGTCTGGCGAGATAACCGACGTGAGCGCCCCGTACTTCGTCCAGCGCTTGGCGGCGGAGCCATGACCTTCCTCGACCCAGGAGTCCAGCACAACCGGCTCGAGCACGATCTTCGCACCGCGCGGCACGTGGGCCACGATCCAGGCTCGCGTCAGGTTGCGCGTATCCGTGCGCGAGAGCACGAGATCGTTGTGCACGCCGTATACGAGACCTTGAGCGAGTAGCAGTAGCACCACGAGCGCGCCGGCGATGACACCGCCGCGCGCCGGGAGAGGCGTTCTTTCGGTCATTGCACGGGTGAGCAGCACCGCGAAATAGGCAGCCAACACGCAGGCAATCGGAAAGATCGGCAGCAGCCAGCGGCCAAAGTAGCGGTCCTGTAGGCCCATGAACGCGAGGAACAGGATCGCGGCCGGCACGAGCAGCCAGCCGATGCGAGCCGAGCGCCACCAGATCGCGATCGCTCCTGCCAGCGCGGCAAGCAGCGGCAACCAGCCAAGGCCCCAAGTGAAAGACCACAGGTAATAGAGCAGACCGCTCTCTTTGGGCGCGCCGAGCTTGCCCTGGGCTTCGTCCGCGAGGCTCGATTGGTGGATCAGTTCGGAGTGAAAGCGCTGAAAATCAAGCAAGGCGTACGGGTTGGCGATCAGGAAGGAGGCAAGTGCGCAGGCGCCCGCGAGCGCTATCCCGATCACGACACCACGTCCTGCCGGCGGGGAGCCCGTCTGTGTCGCCGTCCCGTCGATCGAGTCGAGGTAGTGCGCGGCGGCGGCGGCGGCAAGAGGCACGATTGCAATGCCGGCCGTGTACTTGCTCGCACAGGCCAGGCCGAGACCGATCCCCGCGAGCGCATAGTCACGCCTGCGCCCGAAGCGCATGACGCCGGCGCTGCCGAGCAAGGAGAGCGTCAGCGGCAGCAGCGTGACGGCGTCGTTCAGAGCGAAGTGTCCGTAGGAGACGGGCAGAAAAGCAACCGCCTCGATCGCTGCCGCGAGCAAACCTGTGCGCCGATCGAACAGACGGGCTCCAAGCAGGTAGAGCACCCACACCGCAGCGGTGCCAAGCAGCGCAACCGTGACGCGCGCCACGAGGAACACCTCGCCGGGGCGGAGCGCGTATTCGTGGGTGACGCCGTGGGCGCCCCCGAACCACACCGTAAACACGAGGTGCAGCACGTACGTGAGCGCGGGCGGGTTGACGAAGTAGTGAGGGTTCAACCCTTCCGCGGACATCGCGACGGCCTTGGGCACGAAATGGCCGGCCTCGTCGATGTTGTAGATGTAGGGAAGCCCCTGCTTGACGCCCCACAGACGCAGGCCGAGCGCGACCAGTAGCACGAGCGCCAGCCAGCACCAAGCCGTGGGCCGCGCCCACCCGGCCGGCACGCTCTCGCCACACCGCGCGCCGTCCGGGTCGCAACCCGGACGACTGCCGGCATGCAACGGGGCACCCGCGGGCTCAGCCGCGCTCATGCCGGCTGCCCTCAACAGTTGGCATACACCGCGTAGTAGCGGCTCGTGTAGACGCGCTTGAAGTCCTTCGGCGGCACCTGCTCGCGCGGATCGTCGCCGACGTCGACGATCGCCTCGACGAACACGGCTTCGCCCAGTGGATAGACCGCCACGCTCCCCCTCGTGATTCGATCTTCGAGCCCATGAGCGCCCTTGAGCGCGTCCGCCCTCGCCTCGGAGCGGGCAACGATGTTGCGCTGACCGGTGCTGTTCAGTATCCAGCGGGCATCGGGTATCAGCTTGTTGTTCGGCAGCGACAGCAGCGGGCAGCGCTCGAGCTGCGCTTTCACCGCCGGACTGTGGAGCGCCGCGGCCAGCCCCTCGTGGAAGTCCTCGTGATCGGCGAGCGTCGTGCGCAGGCTCGAGAGGCTCAGCGTGTTCGCCGCCGAGGCAGCCCCGTAGAGAACCAGCAACGCGGCGCCCACCATCCACATGCGCCTCAGCGCCGTCCCCGACTCGAGCATCGACCAACCACCAACCGCCACGGCACAGAAAACGAGCATCACAACCGAGGAGCCGATCATGTAGCGGTCCACGACCGATGCGCCTGCTGCGCCCTCGGCGACGAACACGAACAGGAGGCTCGCGAGCACGACGAGCGGCATGAGCACGCGTCGCGGCGTGAGCCAGATCGCGATCAAGGCGCCGGCGATGCTGCCGAGCACCACCGGTAGCTTGTCGATTCGCACCGCGTAGTTCCACGTCGAGGAGAGCACGCTCGAGAAGCCCTGCGTACGTTCCAGTTCAGAGGCGAGCCCCGAGGTGGAGTGAAGCGAGTAGAGCGGGTCGCCCGTGACGATCGCGTCGACGCCGATCCACAGCACGGGCGCGATCGCGGCCAATGCCAGGTAGCGCAAACGCGTGTGATTGTCGGCGGGCCAGGCGCACCACAGCCAGTAGACGCCGCTCAGGAGCCACGCGTCGGGGCGCAGCAGGCCGGCGCCGGCGAGCAGCAGGAACACGAGCGGCCCACGCCGGGGACGCTGAATCTCGAGGGCCGTAGCCCACACGACGAGCGCGACATAGGTGATGTCGAGGTAGCCCTGGGCGGCGAGATTCTCGATGAAGAAGCGGCTGAGCACAAGCAGACCGGCGAAGGCGCCCACAACCGGGCCGAAGCAGAGCCGCCCCAGCCGATAGAGGCCGGCTACCAGCGCCACAAACGAGGCGATCGAGCCCAGCACGACCAGGCGTGCACCGCTTTGGCCGACGAGCGAGCAGAACGCTCCGAACGCGATCGCCAGGGGATGCTCGGTGGGCCCGCGATAGACGCTGAAGTCGGGCATGTGCAGGTGCACCAGGTCCCGGCCCCACAACAACGCATAGAAGGAGTCATAGGTGGGATAGGTGGGGAAGGCGAGGTAGCCCACGAGCGCGAGCACGCACATCGTGGCGAACGCGAGCTTCGCCCACGACGAGGCGGGCAGGGCACGTAGTCTTTGCAGTGATCTACCTCTATCCCCCGGCCCAGGCCGGGTCAACGTTGCGCTTGCCATTCGGCCGTAGAGCCTATTCTGTGCCGATGAAGCTCATCATCCAGATCCCTTGCTTCAACGAGGCGGAGCAGCTGCCGGCGACGCTCGCCGACCTGCCACGCGAAGTCGACGGCTTCGACGTCGTGGAGTGGCTGATCATCGACGACGGCTCAACCGACGCCACGGTGGCCGTCGCGCGCGCGGAAGGAGTCGACCACGTCGTGCGCCTCACCAACAACAAGGGCCTGGCCGCCGGCTTCCAGGCGGGACTCGACGCCTGTCTGAAGCTCGGCGCCGACGTCGTGGTCAACACCGACGCCGACAACCAGTATTGCGGCGGCGACATCGTCAAGCTGGTCCGTCCGATCCTCGACGGCCACGCCGACATGGTCGTGGGCGACCGTGAGGTGGGCAACATCGAGCACTTCTCGGCGCTCAAGAAGGCGCTGCAGCGACTCGGCTCCTGGGTCGTGCGCCAGGCGTCCTCCACCTCGGTTCCGGACACGACCTCCGGCTTCAGGGCCTACAACCGCGAGGCGGCCATACAGATGTTGGTGGTCTCCAAATTCACGTACACGCTGGAGACGATCATCCAGGCGGGCAAGCAATTGGTCGCGATAGACCACGTGCCGGTTCGCACCAATCCGAAGACGCGCGAGTCGCGCTTGTTCCCCTCGATGGGCGCCTACGTGCGACGCAACTCGATCTCGATCTTCCGCATCTACGCGCAATACGAGCCGCTGCGCGTGTTCTGGAGCCTTGCGGCCCTGATCGGCGTCGTCTCGCTGGCCGTGTGGATCCGCTTCGTGGTGGCCTACGCCGAAGGCAACGGCAAGGGGCATGTGCAGTCGTTGATCCTCGGTGCGGTGCTGTTCATCGCGGCGGTCGTGCTGTGGGCGTTGGGCGTGATCGGCGATCTTCTTGCCGCGCAGCGGGTGATGACACAGAAGACCTTCGAGCGGGTGCGTCGAATCGAGCTGCAGCTCGGGGTGGAACCCTCTCACTACGAACGGGTCCAAGCGCCGGAGGGCAACGGATCGGGCTCCAGCGGCGACGGAGCGCCGCCGCTCGGCGACGATCGTGGCTGCCCCGAGAACGCACGCCAGGCCGAGAAGGCGGTCGAGGTATGAGCAGCGGCGTGACGGTCTCCGAGGACGGTGTCATAACCGGCAACACCTACGACAAGTACGGCTCCACAAACCCGTTCGTGCGGCGCATGATGGACGGCTTCGAGCACACGCTCGACGAACTGTTCGCTGCCGCCAGCCCGACCTCGCTGCTCGACGTCGGCTGCGGCGAGGGCGTGCTCGTGCACAAGTGGGCGCAGCGGCTCGGCCAGGCTCGCGTCGTCGGGATCGATCTGGAGGAGCCCTCGATCCAAGCCGGATGGGAGCAGCGCAAGGCGCCCAACCTCGAATACAAGGTGATGCGCGCCGAGAACCTGCCGTTCGCCGACGACGAGTTCGACGTCGCGTGCGCGATCGAGGTGCTCGAGCACGTGCCCGACCCCGAGCACACGCTGTCGGAGATGGCGCGCTGCGCCCAGCACCGGCTGCTCGTCTCGGTCCCACGCGAGCCGCTGTGGCGGATGCTGAACATGGCGCGCGGCGCCTATTGGTCAGAGCTGGGCAACACTCCCGGGCACCTCAACCACTGGTCCAAGCGCTCATTCGTGCGATTGCTCTCGCGCTACGGAGATGTTGTGGAGGCACGTTCGCCGTTCCCCTGGACGATGCTGCTTGTCCGCGTCTAGGGACCTTGCCGCCCAGTCACCTTCCGCCGCCAAAGGTGAGCAAAATGGTGTCCGACGAGTTCGCTCCTATGGCAGCGGAGCACGACTGCTGTCGATCGGAATCGCCTCGACGGGCGTACTGACGTTCGCATACTTCTCGATCGCGAGCCACGTGCTCGGGGAAGTCCAGGCCAAGCGACTCGACCTGCTGTGGTCGATCATGTTCGTGATTATCTCGGTGATCTATCGCCCGATCGAACAGCTGCTTTCACGTACGATCGCCGACCGCCGCGCACGCGGGCACGAGCAGCACTCGGTGCGCGTGCCGATCGCGATCCAGGCCAGCTTCGCACTCGCCTTCTTGATTGTGGCGCTAGCCCTCAAGGGAGTGCTGATCGACAACGTGTTCGGTCACTACTCGGCGATGTACTACGTGCTCGTGGTGGGCACGCTCGCCTACGCAGCCAGCTATTTCGCGCGCGGCTGGCTTGCCGGCCACGAATATTTCGGGCTGTTCGGGGGCCTCGTGCTGATGGAGTCGATCTCGCGCCTGTGTTTCGCGCTGGCAGTGGCGATCGGCATCTCGAGCGGCCAGACAGCTGTCGCCTTGGGGATCGCGGCGGCGCCGTTCGTCTCGCTGTTCGTGGTGCCGGCGGCGTTCGCACGACGCTCGGCCGAACCACATGGAGCCCCGGAGATGGAGGAGCTCGACGCCGCGCTCGCCGGACCGGGAACCGGGAGCGTCGAGGAGGCGGTCGCCGCCGACGAGCTCTCGCTGCGGCGCGGGTCGAGCTTTGCGTTTGCCGTCTCGGGAGTGATGCTCTCCGAGCAGACGCTGCTGAATGCGGCGGTATTGACTGTCGACATCACCTCCACGAACCTCGCGCTCGCGGGGATCGTGTTCAACGTGTTGCTGATCGCTCGTGCGCCTCTGCAGCTGTTCCAGGCGATCCAGACCTCGCTGCTGCCACACCTGACAGGCCTGGAGGCGACCGAGGGACACGAGGCATTCGCACGCGCGATCCGACTGACGGTGTCGGCGATAGCCGCGTTCGGGCTGGCGGTGGCACTCGGATTGCTGGCGATCGGGCCACCGGTGATGAAAGTCCTGTTCGGACAGAGCTTCGAATATGGCCGTGTGGGCCTCGCGCTGATTGGGCTTGGCATGGGCATGCACCTGACCTCTGGCGCGCTCAACCAAGCGGCGCTGGCGCGCAACCAGGCGCGCGCCGCGGCCACCTGCTGGATAGTTGCCGCGGTCGCGTTCGTCACCTGGATGCTGCTACCGCTCGTCTCAGAAGAACTGCTGCGCACCGAGCTGGGCTATCTCGGCGCGACGAGCCTTCTCGCACTGATGCTCGGGCTCACCTACAGGCGCGGGAACCCCCGGTCTCGCGCAAATCAGCCCGAGCCGATAGCGACATAGAGTGGCTGAGCCGCTCCCTCCTGTACGAGTCCGAGGCATGCCGCGGACTCGGTCAGGCACACGCCCTCCCCATGAGCCCGTAGCTCCCCGGTTCGCTTGAGGCGGCTTATGGTCGAGGCAACCACGGAACGCTTCATGCCGGTCAACTTAGCCACCTGAGGGGCCGCGATCCCTGGCTGTTCACCGATGACGGCAAGTATGCGCTGCTTGTTGGCGCCTTGCGGAGCGCGTCCGTCGACACCGGGCTTGTTCCCGAGCCGACCAGGATTCCGCAGCTGAGCCACATGAGCGGCAATCGCAGGCACGGCACTCGTCTGACCCCGATGCAGCAGCGAGACCCCGGATGGCGTCGAGAGCCCTGGGACATCGATCAATCGATTACACGCGTCGGGGTCGTCGAGGATCGTCAGCACACTTTGCAATTGCTGGAACTCGCTCAATACAGGCGCAAGCTCACGCATGCGAGCCTCGACTGCACTGCGAATCTGCTTGGCAACGACAGTGTTCATGTCTTCCTGTTCCGGGTCTGGAACCAATATCAAATATCGAGAACTACCGAGACGATAACTCACCATGAGGCGTGAGGACAATACCCGTAACCAGCGGTCACCGGATGATAACAAGTGTAGACGGCGCCGTGGGCGGCTGGGTCTCGGTGCGTCGAGACCGTCGACGATACGTGATCACGCTTCAGGGACCTGAATCAGTTCGTCAACACGCGAGCTTGGCAGCCATCAACCGCGTACTTTGGCGGCCTCATCGGCAACGACGCCGGCGGCGCCTTGGCAGACAGCACCATTGCCTCCAAGGCTGCAATCGAGTACTGGGGACCCAAGAACATGCCCTGTTTTGTCGCGCGCGGTGACTAGTGCCGGCGCGGTGCGGGCAGCCTCTTCAGACAAGCTCGTTGCGAACCAGCGCAAGCCGACGGGCAGCCTGGCACGACGGGCTCCGGGCGCAGCCGACACCGGGTGTGTGAACACGACGAGGGCACGGTGTCCGATGCGCACCGACACCCGCGCCACGTCTCCGCGAGCAAACCCGACAACAAAACGCCGCGTCGGGCTCAGAGCACTCGTGACGCGTACGCTGGAACCTTCAGGGGTGCCGCAGACGCTTGACAGCGTATCGGTGAGGAACAGCGCGTAGCAGGCAGCCCCTTCGTGCAGGTAAGCCTCCAGCTGCCAGCGTTCCGATCCGTGCCCGCCCGATGACAGCAGCACCGTCGCGGAGGTGGACTCGTGCGAGCTCCCGAAAACCGAACGTCCGGCCAGCGCACTTGCGCCCACGAGGCTGAGAAGCGCCACGAGCACCATTACGCGCCGGGCTACTCGTGCCGGATTACGCAGAGCGTGACCTCTCGCCCGCCGAGGGACCGGGGGTGCCAGCGCCCGTAGTTCGACTGCCAGGTCTGCTTCCAACTCTTTCAAGATCGGCAGCTCGGTGTCGCGAAGAGTATCGGGCGTCCCGCGAGCCCTCCCCTTGTCATCCGGCAAGATCGTCATGGTCGAGGCGCTTCAGGGTCGTCTTTGAGCTCCTGCGCAAGCTGGCGCAAAGCGCGCGAGACGCGCATTCGCGTTGCCTCGACCGTCAAGCCCAGGCGGGAGGCAACCTGCTCGTATGGCAGATCTTCGAGTATGCGCAGACGAACCGCCTCGCGCTGCTCGGTCGGTAGTTCGTTCAAGCGCCGTGCGGCCGCCTCGCGCAACTGGGCGCGCCCGGCCAGCTCCTCGATGCGCTCGATCTCCCAGTCGCTCAGCGCGCGACGCTCGGCGCCCAGACGCCGCGCGCCGCGCTGGGCGACCTCGCCGCGACGCTCGTGATCGCGCAGTGTGCTCTGGGCAATCGACCACAGCCAGCCCGAGAGCTCCTCCTCCGTGGAGCCACGAAACTGCTCGCGCCGGTCCAAAGCCATCGTGAAGGTGTCTGCCATCAGATCGGTGGCGAGCTCGGGATCGTCGACGCGCCGCTGAAAGAACACCAGCAATGACTGGGCGTGGCGGCGGTACAGTCGGGAGAAGTCCTCTGCTCCAATGGTCATCGGCGAGGCTAAGCATCCCCCCGACGGCGCGCATCCGCACTGCGTCCAGTCAGGGGAATGGACGTCAGCTCGACGCCTTGGACTGTCGAGAGCACCGCTTCGAGCGCCACACCGGATAGCGTCTCGTGCTCAAGCAGCGCGTTGGCTGTCTCCTCGACCGCGAGCCAGTTGGCGTTGAGCACGTGCTCGGCGCGCGCCTCGGCCTCCTCGACGATGCGCTCGACCTCGGAATCGATGATGTTCAAGGTATCGGGGCCGATCGAGCCCAGATCCTGGAGCGACGCACCGAGAAACACCTCGCCGCCCGCCTCGCCGATGGTGATGTGTCCGAGACGCGGTGACATGCCGTAACTGGTGACCATCGAGCGTGCCAGCTTGGTCGCTGCGTGCAAGTCGTCGCTGGCTCCCGTGGACTCCATCCCAAAAGCGATCACCTCACAAGCAGTTCCGGCGAGAATGGCTACAAGGTGGCGCTCGAGATCAAGGCGTGAATGCATTACCGCATCGCGGTCGGTGAGCATGTGCGCGGCGGTGCCCAGCTGGCGACCGCGCGCGACGATCGAGAGCTTCTGCGCACTCACAGTCTGGCCGATCGCGTTGGTGGCGACAGCATGTCCAGCCTCATGGATGGCGATCGTCCAGCGCTCCTCGTCCGTGAGAACGTGGCGCTTTGCCGGTCCGGCAACGACACGGTCGATTGCCTCCTCGAGCGTGTGCTGTTCGATTTCCGTGTATCCACCGCGGACCGTCAGGAGCGCCGCCTCGTTGACGACGTTGGCGAGCTCGGCACCGGAGAAGCCCGGGCACAAGCGCGC
>DATHNH010000011.1:0-3948 GCA_035486255.1 Solirubrobacteraceae bacterium
GCTCCAGAGCCAATGGTTCCTGCTACGGTGCACCTACGGATGACAAATGTCATCCGCGAGGTTCTTGTCTTTGTTGGTGCTCTAGGGCGCGGATGGGGCCAGTACGAATCTCCCTTCCGCATCGCGGCCATTGGGTCGCAAGTAAAGGAGCATCACAACATGAAGTCCGATTCATTCGCCGACCTCGGCGTGTCCGAGGTCGTCTCAGGTGAGCTTGCCAAGCGTGGCATCGACTCGCCCTTCGCCGTCCAGAGAATGGTCATCCCCGACGTGCTCGCCGGCCGCGACGTGCTCGCCCAGTCGCCCACCGGCTCGGGCAAGACGCTTGCCTTCGGCGTGCCGCTCGTAGAGCGCCTGCGCGACAGCGACCCGCGACCCTCGGCACTCGTGCTGGCGCCCACGCGCGAGCTCGCGCTGCAGATCGTCGAGGACCTGCGCTCGATCGCGCACATTCGTGCACTCTCGATCGCCGCCGTCTATGGCGGCGCGGGGATCGTCAAGCAGGCACGCATCGCTGCGCGCGCCCACATTCTCGTCGCCACGCCCGGACGCCTGATCGACCTGATCGAGCGCGGCGACGTGTCTTTGAAGCAGGTTCGCCTGCTCGTGCTCGACGAGGCCGATCGCATGCTCGACATGGGCTTTCGGCCCGTGGTGGACAAGATCGTGAA
This sequence comes from Solirubrobacteraceae bacterium, assembly GCA_035486255.1. Taxonomy (GTDB): domain Bacteria; phylum Actinomycetota; class Thermoleophilia; order Solirubrobacterales; family Solirubrobacteraceae; genus Palsa-744. The sequence goes on from DATHNH010000011.1 coordinate 672, forward strand.
GATGACCCGTCGCGAGCGCCAGACGCTGCTCTTCTCGGCCACTCTTCAAGGTGAGGTGGGCAAGATCGCCGCCGCCTACACGACCAACCCCGCTCGCCACGAGCACGCTCACTCAGAGGAGCGCAAGGGCGACGTCGAGCACCGCTTCGTGTCGGTCTCCCACGAGGGCAAGGTCGACCGGCTCGTCGCCGAGCTCTCCGAGCCCGAGCGCGGGCTCACGCTCGTGTTCGTGCGCACCAAGCGTGGCGCCGATCGGCTCGTCAAGCGGCTGGCCGCCAGCTGCGTGCCGGCGGTGGCGATGCATGGCGACAAGTCCCAAGCCCAGCGCGAGAAGGCGCTTGCCCGCTTCGAGTCGGGCCACGTCAACACGCTCGTCGCCACCGACGTCGCCGCCCGCGGCATCGACGTCTCCGGCATCACCCACGTGATCAACTACGACATGCCCGCCACGCGCGAGGATTACGTGCACCGTGTGGGGCGCACCGCACGCGCAGGCGCATCGGGCGTTGGAGTTACTTTCGTGCTGCACGACCAAGCGCGCGAGTTCGCGGGCATGGTCGGCGGGCTCGGCCTGCACCGCGAGCTCGAGCTCGGAGGCTTCCCGAGCGACGCCACGCGCCCGCCACAGGCCTCGCGTCGCAACCAGGGGCGCCCTCCGCGCAACCGCAACGCGCGCCGCTCACGCGCACGGGTCGGCTCCTAGCGCGAGTCAGACCCCTGCACGAGTCGGCGCCTGACCCGCCGGGGCGTACCCTTGCGGATATGCCCGATGTCCTCCCACCTGTCCGTGAGATCCTCGCGGGCAGGGCCGGGGAGGAGATGGGGCTCAACGATTCCTACTTGAACCCCCAGCTCGGGCGCATCGTGCGCACACTGGGGCTGGACAAGCAGTGGGTCAAAGGCGAAGGCGCCCACCTGATCGACGCCGAGGGCAACCGCTACCTGGATCTGCTCAGCGGCTACGGAGTTTTCGCGATCGGGCGCAACCACCCTGAGGCGATCGCGGCTGTCAACGACACGATGGCCGCGCACACCGCCAACCTGCCCCAGCTCGGGGTGACGCTGCTCAGTGGTGTGCTCGCCGAGCAGTTGCTTTCGCGGGCCCCGAGCTCCGTTGCCGCGATGGTGCCCGCCAACAGCGGCACCGAGGCCGTGGAGGCAGCTATCAAGATCGCCCGTGCCGCCACCGGACGCTCACGGATCCTCTATGCCGAGCATGCCTTTCACGGGCTCACGCTCGGATCCCTGTCGCTCAACGGCGATGCCATCTTCCGCGAAGGCTTCGGGCCTTTGCTGCCCGGTTGCGACGCCGTTCCCTTCGGTGACGGCCCCACATTGCAGCGCGAGCTCGAACGGGGCGATGTGGCCGCGCTCCTACTCGAGCCGGTGCAGGGCAAGGGGGTCAATCTGCCTCCTGAGGGCTACCTGGCCTCAGCGCAGCGTCTCTGCCGCGATGCGGGCACGCTGTTGGTGTGCGACGAGGTCCAAACCGGCATTGGCCGTACAGGGCGATTTCTGGCGCTCGAGCATTGGGGGCTCGAGCCTGACCTGATCTGTCTCTCGAAGGCACTCTCCGGTGGGCTCGTTCCGGTTGGCGGTGTGCTCGTCTCCCGCGCCGCCTTTGACCGTGTGTTCGACGGGATGGAGCGAGCCGTGCGTCATGGCTCCACCTTCGGCGGCAACGACCTTGCCGCCGCCGCCGCGCTTGCGACCTTGCGAGTGATCGACAAGGAAGCTCTCGTGGCACGCGCGGAGCGGCTTGGCGCGCTGCTACTCGAACTGACCGCCCCACTTGCCGAGCGCTATGAGGTTGTCTCTGATGTCCGCGGCCTCGGGTTGATGTGGGCGATCGAGTTCGGCCCGCCCGAGGGCGGCGCTCGGCGCTCGATCTGGAATGCGGCCGAGCGCGCACAGCCGGGCATCTTCTCTCAGCTGATCGTTGGCCCGTTGTTCCACGAGCACCGCATCCTCTGTCAGGTGGCGGGGCATCGCATGAACGTCATCAAGGCGTTGCCCGCGCTCCTCGTCGAGGAGGATGAGATACGGCGTTTCGCGGCGGCGCTCGAGGACGTGGTGGCTCGTGCCGAGCGCGTCCCACAAGCATTTCTGCGCTTCTCCATGAGCATGAGTCGACGGGCGTTCGCCGCACGCAGGTAAAAGGTATTCCCCGCGCACGAGCAAACGATTCGCGGGCGCACTGTGGGGATGGTCGCGGCAGGCATCGCACCGCAGCGACTACCCTGTCCGGCCGTGCTCGTTCCCAGAGATGACATACGCAACGTGGCGATAGTGGCTCACGTCGACCATGGCAAGACGACGCTCGTCGACGCCATGCTGTGGCAGTCAGGTGCGTTCCGCGCCGGTCAGGACGTGGCCGACCGCGTGCTCGACTCGATGGACCTCGAGCGCGAGAAGGGGATCACGATCCTCGCCAAGAACACCTCGCTGCGCTACGAGGGAGTCAAGCTCAACATCGTGGACACGCCCGGCCACGCCGATTTCGGCGGCGAGGTGGAGCGCGGGTTGACGATGGTCGACGGCGTGCTGCTGCTCGTCGATGCCTCCGAGGGCCCGTTGCCGCAGACGCGCTTCGTGTTGCGCAAGGCGCTGGAGTCGCGTTTGCCGGTGATCCTCGTGGTCAACAAGGTGGATCGTCCCGACGCGCGCGTGGCAGAGGTGATCGACGAGGTATACGAGCTATTCCTCGACTTGGACGCCGACGAGGAGCAGATCGAGTTCCCGATCGTCTACTGCAACGCGCGCGCCGGTATAGCCACGCTCGAGTACGACGCCGCTGCGCCGACCCCTACGGAGGGCACGCTCGCGCCGCTGCTGGACCTGCTGCTAAAGCGCATCCCCGCGCCGACATATGAACCGGATCATCCGCTTCAGGCGCTTGTCACGAACCTCGATGCCTCCCCTTATGTGGGTCGTCTCGCGATCTGCCGTGTGCGCAACGGGTCGATCAAGCGGGGCCAGCAAGTTGCGTGGTGTCGCGCCGACGGCTCGATCGAGCGCGCGCAGGTCTCCGAGCTGTACGTCACCGACGCGCTCGATCGCGTCGACGCCCCAGAAGCCGGGCCGGGCGAGATCATCGCCGTCGCCGGCATTCCCGAGATTACGATCGGCGAGACGCTCGCGGACCCGCAGGACCCACGTCCGCTGTCGATCATCACGGTGGACGAGCCCTCGCTGTCGATCACGATCGGCATCAACACCTCGCCGATGGCGGGCAAGGAGGGCTCGAAGCTGACGGCGCGGCAGGTGCGCGAGCGCT
>DATHNH010000012.1:0-14142 GCA_035486255.1 Solirubrobacteraceae bacterium
CTGCGCCCCGCTCGCTGCAGGCTGGCGGCGTCCAGGGAGCCGGGGTTGGCAGCCGTGTTTGGCCCGCCCTCCCACCCCCCACCCTAGGGTGGGATGGCGAGACATCTATCGCGACAAAGCCACCGGCGCCGCCTACCCTAGGGTGGGATGGCGAGACGTTTGTCGCGATGAAGCCGCCGCCTACCCTAGGGTGAGATGGTGAGACGTTTGTCGCGATGAAGCCGCCGCCGCCTACCCGCGCGTCATTGACGTCGACGATGTCGGCCACGCCGGTCACGAGATTCTCCGATCCGGCGATAGCAGGCCGTCCCAAGCCGCCGTTAGCCTTACTGGAATGCCCGTGGAAATGCCGTCGGCCGTTAGTGGAATGTCCGCGCCCGTCAGTGACTTCTACGGTGCGTGTTTGGGATACGTGCGTCACATGCTGCCCACCTGCGCGCAATTCAACGCCTCGGCCACGAGTGACGAAACTTTGGCGCCGCCGAGTCGGGTAAGTACCCCGCGACGCCGGGACCGACAGCTCGCTCACGGCGGCCGCCGACCCCCTTGGACGCTTCCCGGAGAGGTTAGGTGGGTTGCGCCCAAGCGAGTGCACGCCCGCACGCGTGTCCGCGCCGGGTCGATCTGCACGGTTGAAGCTTGCGGCGCCGCGACCTGGAGGGAGAACGGCCGCGGCGCCAATGAGGCGAGCAGGCAATGCTGCTCTGACTGTGTGCTTCCTCGAGCGCCGACGGGACGCCCAAGCTGGCAGTGAACGGCGCCGCGATGGCGATGAGGTAACCATCGCGCCGCCGCCCAGCTCAACCGCGGGAGGTTGGCACTTACCGCGGTCGCTTGTCGCGAACCATCGGACGAGACGGTTCGCGTGCAAGTTGTCGAAAAACTCGAGCCGACGCTTGTCGCGCTCTCCTGCGCTTTCGGGTGCGGTGAGGTCACGGGTCGACGTACCCGCCGCCTCGCCGCGCTCGTCCGCCCACTCGCCGCACTCGTCGCCAAGGAGGCTGATTACGCGACCGTGTCCTCCGCGGGTTGTTTCACTTGCCGCGCTCGCCAGGTCGAGAACCGAGTCCCGCTCGACGGTGTCGGTGCTCTCGGGTGGGGTTCGGTCGCGGGTTGAACCCACACATCCGTCGCCAACCGTCGAACCCACACACCCACCGCCAACGGGGCTGATTATGCGCCCGTGTCCTTCGCTTGTTCCACCAGCCACGCTCGCCAGGTCGAAAACCGAGTACGTCTCCAGGGTCTGGGTTCTCTCGCGTGCGGTTCGGTCACGGGTCTCGGGCGAATCCACACACCTGCTGCCAACGAAGCTGATTACGCGACTCTGTCCTCCGCGGGTTGTTCCACCCGCCGCGCTCGCCAGGTCGAAAACCAAGTCCCGCTCGACGGTCTCGGTGCTCTCGGGTGCGGTTCGGTCACGGGTCGACGTACCCGCTGCCTCGCCGCAATCGTCGACCCACGCGCCGCACTCGTCCGCGCAGAGAACGCCGATGTCGGAGCGCCGCCCCCCAGCGGCCGCCGCTTGCCTGGACTGCACCTAGCTTCTGACCTGCTTTCCCCGAGACTCTCCTGACCCGTGCCCCTCTCCTCGGTTGAGGCGCCCGGCGACCGCCGAAATAAACGGTGCCCTGCGACACTACATCAGGGCGCTGCGGAATGTCAACGAGGAACCGTTCGAGGCCTTAGAAGTTCGTCCTTTAGGGACAAACGATTACTTGATGCTAGCGGCTCCCGGGGGTCGGCCCAATGTCGATAAACAAGTGCGTGGTGCTTTGCCGGAAAGTGGGAGCCGACTTGGTCAAATGCCCACGAGGCATCCAAGTCGCGTGGGTTGCTCGGGAGAAACGGACCTGAGCAAGCGGGAGCCGCGGAGGGTCCGCAGGGGACGGCGTTCCGGGCCCTCAGCCGCCCCGGCGATCCGATCTGGGAACGGCCGCACCGGACCTTGCAGGCCGAGTAGATTCTCCACACCTCCGCGGTCGAGAACAAGTCGCTCGGCCCCGCGAGTCGTGCCTCGAGCGGCGGCATGACCAGACTCACATTAGGTTTCGCCCGCTGTCGGTGAGACAGGTACAGTCTTGGCTCAAACGCGTCCAATCCTCGTGTTGGAGTCGCCATCGGGCGCGGGAGCTTCCGAGTCGCGGCACCCGCCCTTTGCTCGTCGACGCTCGCGCGGCGAGAGGCGCCTCCGGATCGGGGTTGGCTGACGCGATTGCCGCAAAGATCCGGATACGGGTCAGAGGTGCCTTTCGGGCAGCTTTCGACCCTGGCCGAGAGCGTCGCGAAGCATCTTTTATGCAGACAGGAAAATGGGAATCGACGGCTGGCTCGACGCCCGTCGCAGCCGGATGTGGACACCCAGGACGCCGATCGTGGCAGATCAAGTTCAGCTTCTTGGAGCACCGCCAGACTCGAACCAGGCGCACGAGGCACTAGCGATCAACTCGCCGCGCGTGCACGGGCGCGCGGCGAGTTGATCGGCTTAGCCTCTCTTCGAGCGCCTTGACGTCGGTCGACGCTTTCTCCTCTGCGCGATCAATAGACACAAGCTCCACACCCGTGGGCTATTGTCATATTGCTCGTGGCGATCCGCGCCGATATGGGGCGGGATCGCGTATGCCCAGGACCACGTTTCGCCACGGCACCGAAGCAAGCCCACCCGGACGATGTAGCGACATCGAAATCGGTTGTCGCGCACCGGCGCCTACGCGCATTCATTTCGCGATGGGCACGAATGCTCAATCAGTCGCAGCAGCCCGACCAGCGGCGCGTCCGCTGGTGCGGCGAGGTCATGTTCGCTGGCTCGTACGGGCTCCGGGCCGGCGAGGAGCTTTATCGCCCGAGGAGGCCGCGCACGCGCTGAACGCTATGCGTGCGGAGCTCCGTCGGAAGCTCGACTGGCGTCGAGACGCGGCGCGGCTCCCAGCGCAAATCCGCGACGAGCTCGTGGACGAAGCGATCGGACTAGTCGTCATGTCAAGCAAGCCGATTCGCGACGACCAGCATCTTCAAGGTGCGTTCTGGACATCGGTGGGCTATCTACTCATGGAGCGCCGGGCCGGGCGCCACGATTTGCGCGTCGGCTCACGTCGTCGCGTTGAGTTCGATCCCATCGCGGAGGTGCTTCCGGATGGTGAGGACGGGCCGGTCACTCTCATCGCCGCGAAAGAACGGATGGCGGCGGCCGCAGACCTCATGGCGCAGCTCGATCCGTTCGAGCAGCGCGTGGTATCGGTGATGGCCGCCCACGGACTCGGCGTGAAGCGCGCCGCCAAGGCGATGGGAGAGCCGGTCAAGACGGTGCTTGCTGCCTCGCGTAGCGCGGCGCGAAAGCTCGATCAGATCGCGGCGATCAGGGCGGCCGGCCGCATGTGCGACCACCGGCAGCGCGCGATCCATGCGCATGCTGAAGGCACGGCAGAGAGCCGGGAGGAGACAGCGGCCCGAGCACACCTCGCGGCGTGTGCGAGCTGTCGCTCGTCCTACGCGGTCCTCGTCCGCGAGATGCGAGGCGGCGAGTTCCAGCGCGCGGCGAGTGCAGCGTTCCTGCCGGCGCCAGTGCTCGCCACCGGGCTCCACGGCCGTTGGCTCGAGCGACTGACCTCGCTGCTCGGCTACGGGCGCACCCCGAGCGGAGCAGCCACCGCTGAGCGCACAGCTGGACTCGTTGGCGGGGGCGGGCTCATAAAGGCGGCCGCCGTGACGTCCGCGATCGCGGTCGCTGGCGCCGGGGTCGGCGCAAGGGTGGTTCATTCGCTCGAATCGACAAGGCCCGTTCGCCACCGCTATCCCAAGGTCAGCGCCCGTACATCATCGAGTCTGACTGCCCTGCGAGCGGTACCGAGTGTGACCACAGGCGTGCCGAGGTCCACCCAGGCGGACTCGGCCAAGCCCGGCACCTCTCACTCTGTCGAGCACCCGCCGGCACCGCCGAGCAAAGACCTCGATTACCTGAGCCTCTGGGGGAGCGCCGACAAACGCAGTTCCGATCCGCGAGCTTTGGACGCGTCGGTAGCGACCCCCTCAACTTCACTCGAACCAACTCGGGAAACCTCGACGCCGCCGACAACGACAGGCGGCGGAACGAACCTCAACTACCTCGGCCAGTGAGCACGAGCCACGCCACGCGAAAAGGAATCCAAGACCGATGACCACCCGACCCACTCACCAACTCGGCGCCACCAGCAGCCGTCGTTTTGCCACGGCATCGCTCTTGGCGGGTGTCCTGCTCGTGCTGAGCTGGATGCTGCTTGCTCCCGTCTCTGCAAACGCCGCCGTCTGGGAGGACGTCACCTGCTCGCTTAACGGGCACGCCGCTTCGACCGAAGGGTGGAGCCCACGATTCCTCGGGACATCTTCTCGGGGAGCCTCGGCGTCGAACACGTGCTCGACGCCCGGAGGCGCGCTGACCGCGAGCGATCAGAGTCAAGGCGGAGCGCAAGACACGGGCAGCGGCGCGGAATGGGCCTACACGGCGCCAAAAGGAGAGCCCATCGCCGGTGGCGTAATCGTCACGGGCGCCGTCTACGGCTCGTACGGCCAGGCTTGGCTATCAATGCCGGAAGTGGTCGCAGGCGAAGGGTCCAACCTGCTGTTCTCCTGCGACTTCTCGGCGTGCTCACAGGACAGCGAAGTGGCGATCGCCAAGCACGGGGCTGACCAGGTATATGTCGGGGCGGTATGCGCCGGCGAAGCGAAACCCGAATGCCGGCAGACCGGCGGCTTGAATGCCGAAGTCACGGTGTCGAGCGCCAAGATCCTGCTCTCCGACAATTCGCGGCCAACCGCCGCCGAAGTCACGGGAAGCATCATCGAGAAACCAGCGAGCGGCACCGCAAGTCTCAGCCTCCTTGCCGGAGACTCGGAAGGGCCTGGCGTGTACGCAGTCGTCGTGAAGATCGACGGCGATCCCGTCTACGAAGGCACGCCGGACGCCAACGGCGGCAAGTGCGTGACGGTCGGAACCGCGCCGGAAGGCTCACGTCAGTTCGAGGCAACACAACCCTGCCCGCAGTCTGTACCCGTCTCAGTACAGGTGCCGACGAGCAGTTTCGGCAACGGGCAGCATACCCTCACGATCGAAGTCGAAGACGCGGCCGGCGTGACCGCCGTCGTCTACAGAGCCCCCATCACGATCGACAGCGCGCTACCCGCGAGCGCGCCTGCCGCCTCGACACCGCCGCCCGAACGCGGTCCGTGCAATGGGACTCCGTGCGACGAAGCCGCAAAGCTCATCGCCGCAGGCCAACCAGCGAGGTTCACCCGCGTGCTCGGGCACTCAGCAGCAACTCTTGCGGGACGCCTTACGACCCCGACTGGCGCGCCGATCAAGGGCGCGCAAGTGAAGCTCCTCCAGCGGATCGTCGGCTCGGCGGCCGCGACTCAGGTAGCCAGCACGACGACCGGCGCTAACGGCTCGTGGTCGCTCAAGGCTCCGACCGGAGCGTCAAGGCTGCTGCAGGTCGTGTTCTACTCGCACACGCTCGACACAGTTCCCGCGTCAAGCCTCGCCTTTCACGAGAGCGTGGAGGGCGCTGTGGCGATCCACGCGCCACGTCGCGCGCGCATCGGTCGCACCGTGGTGTTCACCGGACAGCTTTCAGGCGGATACGTGCCCGCCGGCGGCGAGCCGGTGCAGATGGAGATCTTTTACAGCGGGCGCTGGCGCACCATCGAAGTGCTGCCGACCGACAGCAAGGGCCGGTGGTCATACAAGTACGTGTTCACCCTCGGTGTCGGGGCCTCCTATCGATTCAGGGCGGTGACGGTGGCGCCGAGTTCCGACTACCCGTTCCTGCAGGCGTTCAGTAGGCCCGTGCGCATCACCGTCGTCCGCTGACCTGCCGCCACTGCGGTAACTCGCTGTCGAGAAATGGGAGCGGCCTGCATTAACTTGTGTGGACCCCTTTTGCGAGATCGACAGCTTTTCAGACCCTGAAGTTGCGGAGGCCTTCTCTGCTGAGGCCATCGCTCCGGACTCGGCGGCTTTCGTGATCGAGGAGGCGCCCTTAGCGCCCGCCCAAAAGGCAAAAAGCGCCACCGCAGCCACTGCAGCGGCGGACGGTTTCTCGAGCGAACCGGATGAGACCCCCGTCGAAAACACAGAGATCTCGTCAGTAGCGACCCGCTCCTGGACTCCTCGACGCCTCGCGCCAGCCCTCTGCATCGTGGCGGTCGTCGCGATCAGCCTCGGGAACGCGATTCGAGACGCAGCCCGCGCGCCAGAGCCGGCACCGCTAGGAGCGCACAGCGACCGCAATCGACGACACCGCCGGCACCAGCGAGGGCGGCGAGGCAAGCCGCCGGTCATGGCTGCTGCTCCGAGCGTGCCTGCTCGTGTCCACGACCCAGGGCGCGCCGCCGCGAACACCAACGCCGTAGCGCCCGCTCCTGCCGTCGGGCCGAGCACCGCTCGAGAACGTCCCGCCCGTCCCTCAAACGTCGGTAGCAGAGGGCAGTTCGCTTATCTCGGCGATTGAGCAGGGGAATGGACATGGATCGTCACGGAACGACGGTGCGGTGTGCGGTGACGTACGCCGCCAAACGCAACGGACAGCGCTGTGGACGCTAACGTGCCACCGAACGCGGAACTGCTCGAGCTTGTTGCTCGCCGGTTTCAGATACTGGGCGACGCGACCAGGATGAGGATTCTGGCGATGTTGTCTGGCAGCGAGGTCTCCGTTCAGGACCTCACGTCGACCCTGCCGGGGTCTCAGCAAACCATCTCGAAGCATCTCGGGATCCTGTTTCAGGCAGGGATGATTGCGCGACGGAGGGACGGGAACTACGTCTATTACCGGCTCGCGGACTACGTCGCACCCAGGCTGATCAAAGAGGCGACCGCGAGCGTCACGGGACGGGTCGAAGAACTCGCCTCGATAGTAGGCATCGAGGCGTAGGACGTCGCACGCGGCGTTCAGCACGCGCACCAACAGCGCGCCGGACCGCTGCAGGGCTGCTTGGTCACCTGTAGCTCCCCCGCTGACGCGCGGCGTCTTGCCGGTTGAGTTACCTGCGTACAACTGCACCGTTGTTAGCGCGTACGCGGTTAACCGGCAGCGGTAGTGGCGCAGTCTCGATGCGGCTCGTACCTTCACCGCATGAACATTTTCGGTAATTCGACCGACCGCCGCTCCGGTGACAACGACCGCGTAAACGGTCTGGTGCGTTGGGTTGGCCGGGCTCTGTTGTGGGGCTGCATCCTGCTTCTGCTCGTGCGCGGCCTCATCACGACGTTGGGTCTCGGCGCTACTCACGTTGTCACGACGACGCGCGCCGTTGGCACCCAATTCACGCCGGCGCCAGCCCCCAGCACGGAGGGGAAGTGATGCCTGCGCGTCGCATTGGGCGGTTCGCCTGCGGCTTGGCCGTGTGGCTGCTGGTGATGTTTCCCGCGAGCGCATTGGCTGCGGGGAACAACGTCGGGCAGAACGTCGCGAATTTGCTGAAGGGGTACGCGAGTGATCTCTACGGCGGGATCGTCGCCGTGATCAGCCTCGTGTTCTTGCTGAACCGCAGGTACACCGAGCTCGCCGTGTTCCTGTTCGCCGCAATCGTGGTGGCCTGGATGGTGTTTGCCCCGTCGGAGATCGCCTCGGCGGCCGAAGGCATCGGCAAGCAGATCTTCGGGTGAGCGGAGCGGCAATGAGTGACAGCGCGCATCCGATCCGCTCCTACCAGCGCATCTTCCGGCCCGACCGGCGGATCTACCAGATCGATGGCCGGCGGCTGCCCGTTCCGGGCGGAGTGCCACTGGAATGGCTCGCCTGGGCATTTATGACGCTCGTGTTTGTGCTGGTTCTCAGCCAGCGCTCGATGGTATTCGCACTCGTGCTTGGCGCCATCGCGGCGCTGCTCGGTGGAGCCTCGCATGGCCCGCGCGGAGCAGTCCTGGCGGGACTTGCGGCCCTGATCGCGACGTTGCTGGTAGGCGTCGTACTCGGTTGGCTTGCGTGGCCGCTTCGGTGGTTCATCGCGCCGGCGATGGTGGCGACGCTGGCTTGCCAGGCCACGCCTGATGGTCGCCCAGCCCACCGCTACCTGCGCTCTTGGGTAGCACTCCTTCTGCGTCCTGGTCGGCAGTCGCTGGAGCGCCCGCTTGCCGCAGACGGTCTCGTGCAGCTGTGGGCGCCCGAGGTGTGGGTGGCACCGGACGAGCGCTCTCCCGTTCTCCATCATGGGCGCGTGCGAGGACCCGCACGGCTGGTCTTTGGGCGGGCCGTCGTCGCGATCCCTGCTCGCGGACGACTTGTAGTTCGACCGTCGGAGGGCCACCGGGTGCGTGAGGGGCAGCGTGTCTGCCAGGTGATCGAGCTCTCCGACGGGCAGGTCGCGGAGGTGCGTCCGTGAGCTTCTCCCTTCGTTACGCGCACGCGAACGTGCTCGTCGGCCCCGGAGACCAGTCTGCCGGTCTCTTCCGGCTTGGAATGACCTCCTACCCGTATCTCCCGAATGGTGAGAAGTGGGCACTTCAGCGCCGGCTCCAGCGGCTCGCGAGCACGGTCGCGACCGATTTCAGCCTATGGCGAGTCAATCGGGCATACCCAGCCGAGAGGTATGTGCAGCACACGGCTGGCCTGCTGGATGTTCGTCACCAGGATCCGGCGGTGTGGAGTGCGTTCTTGGAGGGCCACCGCGAGCGGCTCGCTCGTCTCGGCGCGCACATTCCCGAGTGCTACATGGCCGTGTCGCTTGCATCAGGTCAAACGACCGGCATGGGCGGGAGCCTCGTCCGTGGTGTCGATCGCGCCCGCCGTCGCGTAGAGGATCTGGCTGGCGTAGGGGCCGTCGCGCCGATTTCGGCGCGCGACCTCGAGGACCTTTGCTCGCGCGAGCTGCGGCTGCTCGAGCGAATCCGTGGCGTCATCCCCGCGCGGCCCGCTCGCACGATGGAGCTTCAGTGGCTGTTGCGTCGCGCGGCGTGTCGCGGTCTGGGTGAGCCCGAGCTCGACCGGCACTGGCAGCCCGATGCGCTTGTCGTGGAGGGCTCCGACGGCGCTGGGTTCGAGCCGTTGCGGCACGACCTCGCGCGGTGCGCTAACGCGGCAATCACCGAGCGCCACCAAACCCTGATCGTGGAGGGAGAGGAGGGGCGCTCCTTCCAGGCGATGCTCGCGGTTGGGGCGCTCGCGGACTGCCCCGAGTTTCCGGGTTCCGGCGCCGAGGTCTTGTTCGCGCCGCTCGAAGCGGTCGGGTTCCCGGTCGATGCGGTGCTGCACGCGCGTTGGGTCGGCAACCGCCAGGCGCTTGCGGCTGTGCGCAAGCGGATCAGCGACGTCGAGCACGCTTATCGCGAGCAGATAGAGGGGGCCGCGCATGGCCCAAGCCTGTTGGCCGGTGAGGATCGTGTCCTCGCGCGCGAGTACGAGGCGCTGCTCGCGTCTGGCGGCCATCCGCCGATGCTCTACGCGTATATCGGGCTCGCGGTCGGTGCGACCGATGAGGAGGAGCTCGAGCGTCGTGTCGCGACTCTGAAAGAGCGCTACGGCGACATCGCGCTGCACCGGCCCGTGGGCCTGCAGCGTGAGCTGTTCTTCGGGCATCTGCCGGGAACGGACGGGTGGGCGTGATGCGCGATTACGTGCAGCAGCTGACCGTCGAGCAGTTCGGGGCGATGGTCGCCACCGCTACCCGAACGGTGGGTTCCGGTCGAGGGCCGTATCTCGGGTACACGCCGACGGGAGCGCCACTGCCGGTGCGGTTTGACCCGACGGAGGCGCCGCGAAAGTCGCGTGCCTCGGCCGTGCTGTTGATTGGGACGCTCGGATCGGGCAAGACCGTTGCCGCTCAGACGATGGAGTACGCGGCTGAGCGGCGTGGAAGCTTGGTCGTCGACTTTGATCCCAAGCCCGACCACGGGCTGCACAAGCTGCACGACCTCGACGGGCGCTTGGAGGTACTCGAGCTTTCTGGCGACCCGGCGCAGCAGGGGAAGCTCGACCCGCTCGCGATCGGCTTGGAGGATCTTCGCGAGGAGCTCGCCTGCTCGTATTTGCTCGAGCTGCTGCCCGGGCCTTCGAGCACGTGGGAGAACGCGGTCAGCCATGCGGTCAAGGACACGGTTCGCGAAGGCTCGAGCAGTCTCTGCCGCGTCGTCGAGACGCTCCTCGAAAGCGACCGGCCCGGTGCGCGGGACGCCGGTGAAGCGCTGGAGGTGATCAGCGACTTCGGCCTCGCCCGTCTGGGCTTCGGCACCGGGCAGCGTCCCGAGCTGGAGTTGGCGAAGCCCGTGACGACGATCCGCATGCCGGGACTGTCGCTGCCGGAACCAACAGCCGCGCGGGACACGTACACGCGCGCCGAGCGGGTTTCGGTCGCGACGCTGTCACTCGTCGCCGCCTATGCACTCCAGCTGATCTCCGGCGACCGGTCGCGGCACAAGGTCGTGGGGCTGGATGAGATCTGGTTCCTGCTGGCCTCGCCGCAGGGCAGGCAGGTGATCAACCGGCTCGTGCGTCTCGGTCGCGCGTTCAATGCGACCCTGCTGCTCGGCACTCATCGAATCGCGGACCTCGGCGATCTTGCGGACCTGATCGGCGTGGTGTTCGTGTTCGGGCAGGACTCCGACGCGGCAGCGGAGGCGGCACTGCGGTTTATCGGTCTCGAGCCGACGCGCCGCCTCGTGTCGCTGGTGCGCGAACTGAGAGCCGGACGCTGCCTGATGCGTGACCTGCACGGCCGCGTTGGCGAGGTGCAGATCGACCTCGTCTACCCCCACCTCCTGGACGCGCTTCAGACCACGCCAGGGCCAGGGGCGAAGCAATGACCGTCTTCCTCTCACGCGCACTTCGCTCCCGGGCGGCACGACGGGGACTGCTCGCGCTCGGCGTTCTGGGGCTGCTCGCCGTGCTGGCCACCCCGGCGTACGCGGGTGACGTTTACAGCAACATCGGGCCTGCCCCGCAGGTTCCGGCCGGCGGCATTTTCGGGCGCTATCCGATCGCCAACTACCAGCTCGATCAGTACTTTCCGGCGATCAGCGTGGGGCTGATCAGCGGCGTCGACGTCTCCGGAGTGGTACCGATGATCGCCTTCTTCTTCGCGCAGGTGCTGTGGATGATCACAGCATTCCTGGCCAACGGGGTGATCACGTTGTTTGCGTTCGCGTTCAGCCTCGACCTGGTCAACGGGGATGGGTCGCCCGGCTCGGGAGCGCTGACCCCGATCGCAACCGCGATCCACAATCTCTATTCGACCACGCTCGGCGCACCTTGGCTGATCGCGGCAGTTGTCGCCGCTGGCCTGTGGGCAATGTGGAAGGCGCTAGTGCAGCGCCGTTACAGCGAGACCGCCGGCGCGCTCGCAGTGTCCCTCCTGTACTGCGTTCTCGCGGTCGGGATCGTCGCGCAGCCTGAACGGACGATCGGACCGGCGAGCAAGCTCTCGAACGAACTGTCCACCGCGCTGCTGTCGCTGACTACTCAGGGCAGCGTCACGGGCGAACAGCAGGCGAAGAGCGCGGCTTCAGACCAGCTGTTCAGAACGCTCGTGGTCGATCCGTGGACGGTCCTCGAGTTCGGCGGGATCGAGCACTGCACGACGGGCAGCGGCGAAGACCTCAAGTCGGTCGCGGTCCGCCCGCTCAGCAGCGACCCTTCGCGGGACGCACGTCTTGCGGGGGAGCTTGAAGCGCAGACGGAAGTCGCCGGCGAAGGCAAGCGGTGCATCAACAACCGCAACAAGTACGCGCCGCACTTCCTCGCGTACCCGTTCGGGTCGAAAGACCGCGGCGATGAGCACGAAGCGCTCGAACACGGAAGCAGCGGCGACCTACCGTCCTCGGACCCCGCCAAGAGCGGCGGGTCCTACCCACTCGGGAAGGCAGACGAGCCGGCTGCGGAAGCGATGGGGAAGGGCGGTCAATACCAGCGCCTCTTGCTCTCGATCGTGATCCTCGCCGGCGAGGCTGGAGCCTTCGCGCTGCTCGGGGCGCTCGCGCTCGGAGTGATCCTGGCGCAGATCCTGCTGCTGACTTTGCTGTGCCTCGCGCCTGTCGCCCTGATCCTCGCAGTGTTCCCGGGCCGCGGCCACGATTTCTTCCGGTCGTGGATGGGAAAGCTCGCCGGCTACCTGACGCGCAAGGTCGTGTACAGCCTGATCCTCGCGATCGTCCTCGCCGTCTGCCAGGCGCTCGACAACGCGACCTCGAACCTGGGATGGCTCCTCGCCTTCGTGCTACAGGCGGCGTTCCTGTGGACCGTCTTTCTGCAGCGCAAGAAGCTCACGAGCGACCTGCTGGCCGCGAGCGCCGGGCAACGGGCCGCGAACGACGGGACCGGGCTGCGCGACCTGTACTTCGCCGCTGGCATCAGAGCGCTCACGAAGGCCGGCCGTTCGGGAGGGAGCACGGGCGGAGCGCCGGAGCGCGACAGCGCCTCCGCCTCTGTCCCCGCGCCGCACGATTCCCCCGGCGAAGAGTTGGCAGTACCGCATGCCACCGGTGTGAGTGGCGCGCGATCGTTGAGCGACGAGTACGACGAGCCCATCGCCGACAGTGAGGGCGCTGACGTCGGAGCTGCCCTGAACGCGTCGTCGCCGGTCTCGACGGCTGGGACCGGGACTTCGGAGCGTGAGCACGGAAGCGGTGGTAGCGCTGGGATCGGGGTGGGTCCGAGCGCAGGGCTTTCGCCGGCCGACGTGCACAGTGACCCGATCGCCGACAGCGAAGGGGTGCCGCCGGTCGGCGAAGTTCGCGGCGCGACATCGCCTGGAGCGGCCGGCCCACCGCGTTCCTCCGACGAGCACTTCCCCGACGGCAGAGGTGGCTCGGGGGCAATCCCAATCGGGGAGTCGGAGCCGGCCGAGACGCATGATGACCCGATCGCCGACAGCGAAGGCGGGACTCTGCGCGACGCTCTGCAGGGTCACTCAGGTGCGCCCGGTGAACAACCGGAAACAAGCGAGGAGGGGCAGTGAGCACTCGCATCGACGCCTCGGTGTCCCGCGTCCAGCTGCTCGGAGCGCTGCCGTCCGCCTGGGCGCAGTCGATCGTCACGAGCCCTACCAGGCACGAGCTGGAGCACGATGCGGATGCCGTCTTCTCGGTGCTTCAGCGGGTGTTGCGAGACGACGGGACTCTTTGGCTGTTCTGTAGCGGGCAGCAGCTGCCCGAAATGCTCGAGCGTTCCGGTTGGCAGCGGCAGGCGGTGGATTGGGCGACCCCGTTGATGGTCGATCCGGCGGGCCGAGCGCGGCTTTACCTGTTCACGAAGGCGCCGGAGTTTCACTACAGCGCGCGCACGGCGGAGCTGTTCATGGACACGCGTGTGAGGAAGGTATTCCGGCGTCGGCGCGGGCGACAGCGTTCGTGTGTTTGGTCGCCGGAGCACCGCGATGAGCTGACACGCCTGTGCGTGCTCGCGGGCAGCTCGAGGCTCGCGTGCGGGACCTGCGGGGCCGCCTACGAGCGGGGCCTGCAGGGGGATGCTCGGGCCACCTGCGGGCATCGCGACGGCTCGGGGCGCTGCGTGATCCTCGACCCATTCCACCATCCCGGCGCGCACGCTCGGGAGGTCGCGGAAAGGTGCGGGCGCACCTTCATCGGTCTGTCAGGAGCAGAGCGGTGAGCGAGCGACCTGATCTGAGTTCCGGCATTGGCGACGCGTCGGGGCGCAGAGCACCGGCCTGGCTTATGTTCGCCGTGGGGATCCTCGTAGCAGGAGCGCTCACGCTCCATCACGCAAGCGGCTCGCATGCAGAAAAGCGAACGCTCGGACGTCCTCATTCCGTGGCTACGGCAAGTGCCAGTGACGAGGTGGAGGCCCGAGCCGTCGCCGGAAGATTTCTGAGCGGCTATCTCGCCTACACGTGCGGGCGAGGCTCGGCGAGCGGGATCAGGGACGCCGCCAGACAGCTGATCGACTCACTCGAGGCGCATCCGCCTCGTATTTCACCGGCGCTGGCCGGGCGATCGCCTCGCGTCGTGGAGATCGTGCTCCGGGGACCGGTGGCCGGTGCGATCACGGCGAACGCGACCGTCAAAGACGGCGCGGTCATCGACTACGGGCTCGATCTCGTTATTGGACGCGAGAGCGGACGGCTGTTGGTGACAGCGGTAAGTGAGGGGGCATGAGCCGCGCTGTCGAGAGGAGCAGTCTATGGGCCGGCGTTGCGGGAGCGCTTCTCGTCGGCGGCCTGGTC
>DATHNH010000013.1:0-5284 GCA_035486255.1 Solirubrobacteraceae bacterium
GTTGTCGTAGCGGATCGCCATCCCCGTCTTCAGGCCCGGACCGACGACGAGCATCTCGTGGCCAAGGTAGCGCTCGGCCATCGCGGTCCATTCCGGCTCCAGATGAGGCACGGTCGAGGAGACGATCGAAGTGGACAGATCTTCGAAGGAGAGGCCGCGCAGCTCGAGCAGGTTCCGCAGCGCGGCGCCCAGCTGGTCGGCGGTGGACTCGCGCACCGTGGCAAAGCGCCAATGCTCGAGTAGCGCTTCGCCTTCGAAGGTGCCAAAGTGGGTTTGGGTGTTGCCGACGTCGACGACAAGCAGCATGGCCGAGGATTATGGGCCTAGTGCGCCGCCGCTGCACTGACGCTCGCTCGCCGTCCCCCCCTTGGCACTGGTCGGCGAGCCAGCCAGGACGCGCGCATGGGGCAATAAGGCCTATGCTCCGAAACGTGAACGTGAAGCTGTATGCACTACCCGGATCGCACCCTTGCGCCGTCGTCGAGGTAGCGCTGCGACTGAAGCAGATCGACTACCGGCGCATCGACTTGCTGCCACTTACGCAGCTTGCGATCGGCCCACTGCGCTATGGAGGCAACACGGTGCCGGGCTTGCGCATCGACGGCGAGCGCCTTGCGGGCTCGCGCACGATCATGCGCCGCCTCGACGCGCTTGCGCCCGAGCCGCCGTTGCTGCCGCCGCTGTCGGACGCTGTAGCGCGCGCACGGGTATTGGAGGCCGAGCGCTGGGGCGACGAGGTGCTGCAGAGCGTGCCGCGGCGCATTCTCGACGCAGCGTGGCTGCGCGACGCTGCCTGCATGGAGAGCTATGCGGGCGACGCCAAGCTACCGCTCCCACGCCCGCTGCTGCGCCCGGCGCTACCGCTCACGGCCAAGCTGATGGCCAAGCGCAACAAGGCCGACGACGCCAAAGCCAAGGCCGACCTTGTGGCGCTGCCCGCGCAGCTGGAGCACATCGACGCCTGGATCGCCGACGGTGTGCTCGGCGGCGAGCAGCCCAACGCCGCAGACCTGCAGATCGGCAGCTCGATCCGCTTGCTGATGACGATCGCTGACGTGCGACCACTGATCGAAGGGCACAAGGCACAGAGCCTCACGCGCTGGTTCGAGCCGCAGGCCGGCGAAGTGCCCGCGGGCACGCTGCCGGCTCAGTGGTTCTCGACAGCGACGAGTGCCTGATCACGCTCACCCCAATTGGGCTCTACCTCTCTGGCAAAGTAAGTGGCGCCGGGCCCGATCTTCGACTGGAACACGCAATCCAACTGCGTTGAGCTTCTCGAAAGGCTCATCCCAGGACCCCATGCCGACAGTCTGTCGGGATTTCGATTTCCCAACTTGAGTATTCGGATGTCCCGGACGAGAGAAGCTTATGCGCCCTTTCCACGGAGGGAGACGGTGGACAGGACATCTGACGCTCACGCGCCAGGTCGCCCTCTTGAGCCTCGTCCCGATCGTCGCACTGGGGCTGATACTCGCACGCGTCCTGCAAGAGCAGATCGTCGAGCGGTCTTTGGCCGACGCCGACCAGTCGGCACAACTGATTGCGCGCATCGGAATTCAACCTCGTCTTACGCCGCAGGATCTGCGCTACGGGATGTCCCCAGGTGGGGTCCGCGCCCTGGACGAACAGCTACGCGCACGATCGGTCACGCAGGATCTTGCGCGAATCAAGATCTGGAACACTCGTGACAAGGTCATCTACTCCGACGATCACAACCTGATTGGTCGCACCCTCCCACCCAGCGACGACCTCGTTGACGCTCTGGCCGGCAGACCGCATCCGGCCGCTTTGGTCACACCCAGCAAGGACAGCGAGACGGCCAGCGAGGTGGGGCTGGGCGAACTCGTCGAGATCTACGTGCCATTGCACTTCGACAGCTCGCCACAGCCGGCCGGTGTCTTCGAGATCTACTTGAGCTATAAGCCAATCGCGGCGGCGGTTGCGCGCGACAAGCGCATGATCGCCGCGCTGATCGCTGTGGGCCTGGCCCTGCTTTGGGCGATCCTCTACCGGATCGTTGCCCGAGCTTCACGGCGCTTGCGCGAGCACGCCGAGGAAAACGCCCGTCTGGCGCGCTACGACCAACTGACCGGGCTGCCCAACCGCACCCTGTTCATCGAGAATGTCGAGCATGCCGTCGGTGCCAACAAGCTGGGCACCGGAGCCGTCGCGGTATTGCTGATCGACCTTGACCGGTTCACCGAGATAAACAACACGCTCGGCAGCGCAAACGGCGACCTCGTGCTCCGCGAGGTCGCAGACCGTCTGAGCAGCACGCTGGGAGAGCAGGGTCTTCTCGCACGCCTCGCCGGCGACGGATTTGCGGTGCTGTTGCGTAGTGCGCATGGCGTACCCGGCGCGCTGCGCACGGCTGCCGCGATACAGGCGAGCTTTGAGTCCTCGATAGTGCTCGAGGATGTCGAAGTCGCCGTCGAGGCAAGTATCGGCGTGGCGGTGATCGGTGAGCACGCGCAGACACCGGGCGAGCTGCTGCAGCGCGCCGACGCGGCCCTGGCACACGCAAGGTCTCGTCGCAGCAGCGTCGAGGTCTACTCACCCCAGTGCGACCATTTCGACGCCGAGCGACTGAGACTGCTCAGTCAAGTTCGCGGCGCGCTTGGCCGAGGCGAGCTCGTCCTTCACTACCAGCCACAGGTCGATCTCCAGACCGGAGAGGTAATAGGGGTCGAGGCGTTGGTTCGTTGGCATCACCCCACTCATGGGCTGCTGGCTCCGGCGAAGTTCATCCCGCTGGTCGAGCAGACGGCGCTGATCGGCCCGCTCACGCTGCACCTGATCGACCAAGCGCTCGACCAACTCGTCGCCTGGAGGAAGCTCGGAATCGTGCTGCAGATGTCGGTCAATCTGTCCGCCCGCAACCTGCTCGATCCGGCGCTCCCGCGGCAGATCGGCGAGCTTCTCGACCGACACAAGGTCGCACCCGAGAAGCTGGTCGTGGAGGTCACCGAGAGCGCAGCGATGATCGACCCGCAACGCTCAGTGGCCGTGCTTGGCGCATTGCGGGCCACGGGCATCGGCGTCTCCGTTGACGATTTCGGCACGGGCAACGCCTCGATCGAGTACCTCGCAATGCTTCCAGCGAGCGAGCTCAAGATCGACAGATCGTTCATCACCGGGATCCTCGAGGACGCCCGCTCCGAGGCCATCGTCCGCTCGATCGTCGATCTCGCCCGCAACCTCGGACTGACGGTCGTCGCCGAGGGCATCGAGACCGAAGCCGTCATTGAGCAACTCACAGCTCTCGGCTGTCAGACGGGACAGGGCTACTTCATCTCCCGGCCTCAACCGGCAGACGAGCTGACGGCAAGCCTGCGAACAGACATCGCCTCGCCGCCGCCATCCACCACCGGACCCGACGACGCAACGGCGTCTCGGAAGGTTGTGGGCGCCCAGGCGTCAATGTAGGCAACGCCCACAACGGAGGAGACTCGATGAACAGTGCACGGCAGAACCAGATAGCGCGCTCGTCCCGGCGACGGCGGTGGCGACCTTCGAGCCTGCTTGTGACAGCGATGACCGCCACGCTGGTGTTGGCCGGCTCGCTCGCCGCGATGGCGCTTGCAACCGGCACCACGGCAACGGTCGGCTCGACATCGAACTCGAAGCTGGGTGAGCAGATCGTCGTCGACGCGCACGGGCGCACGCTCTATGCCCTGAGCCCGGAGACCGCGCATCATCTGTTGTGCAAGAGCAGCGAATGCCTGAAATTCTGGCCGCCGCTGACCGTGCGCTCGAGCAAGACGAAGCTCCTGGCCGGGCCTGGCGTGCACGGCCACCTTGGGACTCTGCGGCGCAGCAACGGTGTGTTGCAGGTCACGCTCGGCGGGCTTCCCTTGTATCGCTACTCGGGCGACCGGGCCAAGGGCGAAGCAAACGGTCAGGGCATTCACAGCTTCGGCGGTAGCTGGCACGTAGTGAGCGCGACGAGCGCCACCAGCCCGGCGACACCGACGACCCCCACCAAACCGAGCACACCGAGTCCAGCGCCGGAATCGGAATACAGCTACTAGCGACTTTTGCCTAGCGAGGACCGCGGTGGTGGGGCGGGCTACTTGACCGCCCCACCGGAAGCGTTGAGCGCGTACCACGTGCCGCCGAACTGCTTGACCCCAACGTAGGAGGTCTTCCCGGGACCGCGGTCTCCGCTGTAGAGATAGAGCGGGTGACCGGCGTAGGTGACCTGCCCGCCGGAGGTGGAGAGTAGGGAAGCTCTGACGCCTGAACCGGCTGTGGGCCTGCCGCTCGCCCTCAGCGACGGCCATATTTCTGAGCATCCCCTGATCGATGCGCAGCTGCTCTTGTCGGCGTGGTCACGTGTGAACTCGTACAGCGTTCTGCCCGAGCTGCTGACGAGAATGCTGCCAAGGCTCGAGTGACGCAGTTGCACGGTTGCCGCGCTACTCGGGCGCGCACCGGGGATAGACGGTCTCGCGCTCGCAACCGTCACGGCGCCCGTCGTGACGGCTAGGCCAACGGCCAGGAAGACGTATGGTCGCTTCATGATTCCTCCAAGTGTTGTCGGGTGGGGCGTATGAAATCTCTTGTCTCCCTATAGACACCGGCAAGGCCGCGAACCTTCCGCCCGCCACGCGTTCGGCTCGCTCCGGAGCGCCGCTCGATCCAAAGCTTGCGCCCACGCGCGTGTGACTCGATCGACTAAGAATGTGCTCAAACGATCGACTAATAATGTGCTCAAACCAGCGGTGCCACAGGTTTGAGACACGTTCCGAGGCCAGTCGGGCACTCTCAGGTGACCGTCGGATTGCCCTCGCTCCAGCTGGCCAACCTCAACAACGTGGCGCTGGGGACGCCGCGGCCCGAGACGACGCAGAGATGGCCGTCGCGCAGCCATGTGACCGCAGCAACGCCATGCTCGTCGAGCAACCGGTAGGGCACACCGCCACGCCACGCAACCACGCCAGCTGCCCTGGGTTGCGGAGCCCCGGCGAAGATCGCGTACCCGACACGTTGACCGCCGCCGTTCGCGTAGAAGACAGTCTTGACCGTATGTCCGTTGATTCGGTCGGCGCGCGCTCCGGTGCTGTGCCAACCGAAGCGCTCACCCCAATAGGGGAACGGCACGCCGTCGACAGCGGCCTCGAGCTGGGCGTTATGAGCGAGGCTCTCGCGCGGCGCCGGTAGCGTCGCCGCGCGCAGCGTCGGCGCAACCGCCTGACCGACGCTCAGCGCCGGTGTACCGCCACCGCTATTGCCATTGCCAACCGCGATCGCAAGGGCGATGGCCACCACGACGACAATCGCG
>DATHNH010000014.1:0-13242 GCA_035486255.1 Solirubrobacteraceae bacterium
CGACTTCCATGGCCCCGAGAACCGGCTGTTCTCACGATTCATGGCATTTGAGACTTACGAGCTGACGCCGAATCTCGGGCCGATCGACGCGACGGGCTGAAGAAGGTCTTTCAAAATGAGCTGCACGTTCAATACCCCTTTGCGTGAAAGCTCGGAGATTCATTTAGGTACCTAACCTTTACCAAGAGCTTCGCGCAAGGGGGGTGTTGCGAAGATCACTCAAAATGAACTGCCAAACCCAACGTCCCCGGTCCAGGGACGTCCCGCCGCACAACTCATTTCGCCAAAGATGGTTAGGCCTATCCAATCGGCGTCACAGACGTGCGGGCGCCTCAATCGACCGTCACAAACGCGCGTGCCCACCTCGGCCGTCACAGACGCCGGGCCCTACCGGATAGACCTCAATCGGCCGTCAGACGTGCGGGCCTACCGGATAGGCCTAAGACAAAACGAGCAAAGCCGCGAGGCGGTAGGCGAGCGCTTCGAGCGCAAGCTCCTCGGAGACGTTCAGGCTCAGGCGCAGGCGTGTGTCGCGCACGAGCTCGACGCCATGCAACAACGAACCCGCGTCGCGACCAGACGCGTCGGCGTCGAGCTCGGCGGAGCGATCGCACGCGAACGCGAGCTCAGGGACTCCGGAGGCCAGGCACCAGAGGTCGCGCAGCCACAGCTCGACCAGGCGCAAGCCCAGCTCCAGCGTGGCGGTGCGCTCGCGACGCTCGGCGCGACGCACGATGTCGGCGCCTTCGCGCTCGTACTTGCGTCGCTCCTTGCTCGGCAGGAACCCGGCCTGCTCTTGCAGGCGCTCGGTGACCGCCGCGCCGGCCACGGCGCCGGCGGACTTGGCCGCCTCGAGCAGCCCCATCCAGCGCCGCTGCTCGACACCGTCGTGCAGCGCGGAGCGCACGAACTGCTCGGCGCAGTCGCGCAAGGCGATACCGCGCTCGCTCGCCAAGAGCTCGGCGAGCCGGCCGTCGCCGGCGGCCAGGCGCGCGCAGGCGGCGGCTCGCTCGGGCTCGATCTTCGCACCGTCGCTCCCCTCGAGACGCTTAGCGAGAAGCTCGTCGGAGAGCGGGTCGAAGCGCACCTGCTGACAGCGTGAGGCGATCGTGGGAAGCACATCGTCGCGATGCTCGGCGAGCAGGATCAGGTGAGCGAAGGAAGGGGGCTCCTCCAGCGTCTTGAGAAGACGATTGGCCGCCTGCTCGTTCATGGTGCCGGCCGCCTCGATCACGAACACGCGGCGCTTGGATTCGAAGGGGGTGTGCGCCGATGCCGCCACAACCGGCTCGTCGATGTCGCCGACGAGCACTTCGCTGGCCCCGCTGGGAGTCACCCAGGTGAGGTCCGGATGGGCGTCGCGGGCCACGCGCGAGGCAACGGTGTCGGGCCGCTGAGCACCGTCGGTGAGCAGCGCCGCCGCGAACGCGCGCGCCACCATGCGCTTACCGGTGCCGGGCGGGCCGTGGAAGAGGTAGGCGTGCGAAGGGGTCCCCGTCGGGGGCAGCGCCGGGAGCAGCACAGCCCGAGCGTGCGGGTGGGGCTCGACCCCCACGAGCATCCCCTCCGGAGCGGTCGGCTCGGCCGATGTGGACGACACTCGGCGCATCCTAGAGCGGGGCCGACCAGGAAGCCGCGCATCGAGAGGAAGAGGAGGTGGAACATCCAAACGCCCCCCGCGCAAGGGCATGCCTGTTTTGGGTGCATGTGCCGTGGTCAGAGGCACACCTTGGGGGCTGGCCTGGATACGTTGCGTTGCTCTGCGGAGCACACCTCTGGGGCTGGCTTGGATACGTTGCTCCGAGGAGGCACAACCCTCGGGCCAGCCTGGATGTGTCCGTGTTGCTCCGGAGAGGCGCTGCCGCGCGCGCGGGCAGCCGCGACCGCATGTACCTTGCACACGTGGGCGAGGGCAGGCTGATTACGATCGAGGGCCTGGACGGCGCGGGCAAGTCGACGCTCGCGACAGCGCTGGCTCAGGCAATCAAAGAGCGGGGCGTGCATGTCGAGCTCTTGCGCGAGCCGGGCGGGGTCGTTCTGTCGGAGCGGATCAGGGAGCTGGTAAAGGACCCCGCACTTCAGATCGGGGCCCGTGCCGAGGCGCTGTTGTACGCAGCCGCCCGCGCTGAGCTGGTGCAAGAGCGGATAGAGCCGCTGCTGGAAGATGGCAGCTGGGTGCTGCTCGACCGCTTCGTTGACTCCTCGCTTACCTACCAAGGCGCGGGCCGCGGGCTAGGTATCGAGCAGGTGCGCGCCATCAATCTGCTCGCCACCGGTGGGCTCGCGCCCGAGCGCACCCTGCTGTTGCGGATCAGCCCGACCACCGGGCGAGACCGCCAACAGACCCGCGGCACCGAGCCCGACCGGCTGGAGCGTGAGGACGAATCCTTCTTTCAGAGGATCGCCGGCGCTTACGAGCAGCTCGCGCAAGCCGAGCCGCAGCGCATTCGCCCATTGGACGGCGAGCAACCAGTGGCGCGCGTGCTCGAGCAGGCCCTATCGGAGATAGAGGATCTGCTGCCGGCGCGCGGCACGTGAGCGACACGGGACCTTCTCGGAGCTCCTCTATGTGGGGGGAGGCGCGCTGCGCGCACCGATGTTCGTGCCCCGCCCCTCAAGACAGCCCTCCCCCGAGTGAGGAAGCTGCCGTTAGCATGGCGAAAGCGATGACCGTCAAACCAAGCCGCAGCTTGCACCAAGCACGCACCGCTTCGATCGTGGCGGCAGCGTGCGCGCTTGCGGTGCTGCTGCCTGCCAGCGCCCAAGCGGCCGGTGCCACGACCGACAAGGCCCTGGGTATCACGATCCCGGCGTCGGCCAAGGTTCACAGTATCGCCACGACCACAACTCCGGCCACGACAACGACACCGACCGCGTCGGTCTCGTCAAGCACAACGCCGACCTCAGCGACGACAAGTACCTCCGCTCCCGCCGGCGCGGCCCAACCCGGCACCGTGGCGCCCCCAACGACCCCCCCTGCGAGCAGCGGAGCGCAAACGACGAGCAGCACGGCGTCGACGGTCCCGACCACGACAGCGCCCGCAAGCACCACCGCGACGGGCTCCACGACGGTGATCGTGGCGCACAAGCAGAAGCCGCACGCCACGCACCTGTCCGCGATCGCACTCGCGCTGGCGATCCTCGGCGCGCTACTCCTACTCGGCTGCCTCGCGTGGGCACTCGGCCGCTGGCTTGCGCTCGAACCGCGCTGGACGGTCTCGCTGACGCACTCGCTGCGCGAGGCCGCATACCACGCGTCGGAGACCTGGGCGGAGTTCAGCGACTGGGCGCGCCTGGGCCACTGAGGGCTCGCCGGGCTATGCCGGCCGATCGGCGATCCCCTCGCTCGGCGATCGGTTGCGCACCCCTCATGTGCGACCGCGCACTGCGCTCGGCGCATCCTCGTCGCTCCTCCAGCCCCCCTCGGCCATTGCCGAGAAAACGGAAAACCCCTCTAAAATGGCTATTTAGAGCGGCCCGTATTTTTTTCCGTGGACGCGCGTCGGTTTTTCCGTGGATGCGCGTGAGAGGATTCTCGGCCCCCAAGTGAACAGAGTCGAGTGGGCGTCGCACAACACGGCGCAGAGGAGGTAAGGCCGATGGATTTCACCCCGCACCCCACGATCCAGCAGGACACGAGCGCCGGCGAGGCGCTGAGTGTCGAGCGCCTATTCACCTCCTCTGAGACGCACCCTTTCGAGACGGTCGAGTGGGAGCTGCGCGACGCGCGCATCGGCCACGGCGACCGCGTCGCCTTCGAGCAGGCAGGTGTCGAGTTTCCCAAGAGCTGGAGCCAGAACGCGACCAACATCGTGGCCCAGAAGTACTTCCGCGGCCAGATCGGCCACCCCGAGCGCGAGCGTTCGGTCAAGCAGATGATCGGCCGCGTGGCGGGCACGATCGCCGGTTGGGGCCGCGAGCGCGCTTACTTCGCAAGCGATGAGGACGCCGAGGCTTTCGAGGCCGAGCTGACCCACATCCTGCTGCACCAGCTGGCGGCGTTCAACTCCCCCGTGTGGTTCAACGTCGGCTTCGAGGAGTCGCCGCAGTGCTCGGCATGCCAGCCTTATCACAAATTCGTTTCGACACCGCATGGCATGGTGCCGATCGGTGAGCTCGTTGAGGGAGATCAAGTCGGGCGTGAGGTGTACGACGCCCACGGCGTGACACGCATAGTGGCCACCAAGGCAAACGGTCGCAAGCGTGTCCTCCGTGCTCGCTTGCGCAACGGTAGCTTCGTCGAAGCTACGCCCGACCATGTCGTAAAGGCGGTGTCCGAGCGACGTTCCCAGCCGGCATGGCTGCGCATGGATCAGCTCGAGGTGGGCATGCGGATGCACTTGCATCCGCATCGCGCGAAGGTCAGCGATCCGATTCGTGTTGCGGTCGGCATGGGCTCATATGAGGGGTCCCCACTCGAGGATCTCGCCGAGGAGGTGGACCGCGTCGCGCTCTCCGAGGCCGCACTCGCCGGCTGGCTACAGGCCGATGGCTTCGTCGGCCAGTACACAGGCACAAACCGATCGTTGACGATCGAGTTCCAGGTGGCCACCGACGAGGAGTATGAGTGGGTCATGGGTCATCTCGACGTCGCCTTCCCGCACGTCCACCGCAAGGTACGCGAGGCTGATACCCAGCACATTCGTGTGCGGCGAATTCGTCTCTACGGCGAGGTATTGCGGGAATTCGTCGAGTCATGGGGCCTGCTTACGCGTGGCACCGAGATTCGCGTCCCCGCTCGCCTCTTCACTGCCTCGCACGACGAGATCGTTGCCTACCTGCGCAGCATCTTCCAGGCCGACGGATACATTACGGTGCAGCGTCGCGATGAGTTCGAGAACGCGCGAATCGGCTTCGCGGTCATTGGCGAGCAGTGGACGGAGGACGTGCAACTACTGCTCTGTACGCTGGGCATCTATTCACGACGAACCCGCAAGGCCGAGAAGAGAGGGGATCGTCACGACATGCACGAGTTGTCGATCTCGATCGGCTCGGAGCGTGCGCGCTTCTCGGAGATGATCGGCTTCATCAGCCAAGAGAAGTCGGACAAGTTGCTCGGTTCGCTGGACCTACGCAATCCCAAGCGTTGCCCCGACCTGCGCGAGGAGGAGATCGTCGCGATCGAGGATCTCGGTGAGATGGAGGTCTATGACATCCAGACAGAGTCTGGCGAGTACCTTTCGAACAACATCGCCGTCCATAACTGCTTCATCCTCTCAGTCGAGGACACGATGGAGTCGATCCTCGAGTGGAACACCAAGGAGGGCAACATCTTCCGCGGCGGCTCCGGCTCGGGCATCAACCTGTCGAACATCCGCGGCTCGATGGAGCCGCTGGCCAAGGGCGGCACCGCCTCGGGCCCGGTGTCGTTCATGCGTGGCGCAGACTCGTGGGCGGGCACGATCAAGTCCGGCGGCAAGACGCGGCGCGCGGCAAAGATGGTCGTGCTCGACGTCGACCACCCCGACATTCGCGAGTTCATCTGGTGCAAGGCCAAGGAGGAGGACAAGGCCGAAGCTCTGCGCGACGCGGGCTTTGACATGTCGATCGACGGCGAGGGCTTCAAGTCGATCCAATACCAGAACGCCAACAACTCGGTGCGCGTCACCGACGAGTTCATGCGCGCGGTCGAGGCCGATGAGGATTGGCACCTGACAGCCCGCGCCACAGGCGAGCCGGTCGGCGAGCCGATCCGCGCACGCGAGCTGATGCGCGAGATCGCCGAGGCCGCATGGCGCTGCGCGGACCCGGGCGTGCAATACGACACGACCATCAACCAGTGGCACACAAGCCCGAAAAGCGGCCGCATCAACGCGTCCAACCCGTGCTCTGAGTACATGCACGTAGACGACTCGGCCTGCAACCTGGCCTCGCTGAACCTGATGAAGTTCCGCCGCCCGGACGGCACTTTGGACGTGCGCTCCTTCGAGCACACGGTCGACATCATGCTGCTCGCCCAGGAGATCGTGGTGGGCCCCTCCAGCTACCCGACCGAGCAGATCGGCGTCAACGCGCGCGCCTTCCGTCAGCTCGGCCTCGGCTACGCCAACCTGGGCGCGTACTTGATGAGCAACGGCATGCCCTATGACTCGGACACGGGCAGGGGCACGGCGGCGGCGATCACCGCGCTGATGACGGGTCGCGCCTACCGCGAGTCGGCGCGCGCGGCGGCGGCGCTCGGCCCTTACGAGCACTACGAGGAGAACCGCGCAGAGCACAACAACGTGATGCGCATGCACCGCGACTCCTCCCGGGCGATCCCCGACTCGACTTGCCTCGACACGGAGCTGCTCGAGGCGGCAAGGCGCTCCTGGGACGAGGCGGTGGAGCTGGGCGAGCGGTTCGGCTACCGCAACGCCCAAGCGACGGTCTTGGCTCCGACGGGCACGATCTCCTTCCTGATGGACTGCGACACGACGGGCGTCGAGCCCGACTTCTCGCTCGTCAAGTTCAAGGAGCTCGTCGGCGGGGGCCAGATGACGATCGTCAACCGCACCGTGCCACTGGCGCTTGAGACACTCGGCTACTCAGACCAGCAGGTCGAGCAGATCGAGGCGCACCTCGCCGAGCACGGCACGATCATCGGCGCGCCGGGCCTGGCAGCCGAGCACCTGCCCGTGTTCGACGTGGCCGTAGGCGAGCGAGCGATCTCGCACATGGGCCACCTGAAGATGATGGGCGCCGTGCAACCGTTCATCTCCGGCGCCATCTCGAAGACCGTAAACCTGCCGCAGACGGCCACCGTCGAGGACATCGCCGACGCCTACACGCAGGCTTGGCGCCTCGGCGTCAAGGCTTTGGCGATCTACCGCGACGGCTCGAAGACCGCACAGGCGCTGCGCACCGATGCCCAGAAGGACGCGCCGAGCCCCGTCGACGTCGACGCGATCGTGGACGCGGCGGTCGCCAAGGCTCTCGCCGACGCGGGCCCGCGTCGCAAGCGCATGCCGCGCGAGCGCCAGTCGATCACGCACAAGTTCTCGATCGGCGGCCACGAGGGCTACATCACCGCCGGCATGTACGAGGACGGCACGGTCGGCGAGATCTTCCTAACCGACATCGGCAAGGAGGGCTCGACGCTCAGGGGCATGATGAACTCGTTCGCGACGGCCATCTCGATCGCACTGCAGTACGGCGTGCCGCTCGAAACGCTAGTGCAGAAGTTCAGCTACATGCGCTTCGAGCCGGAGGGAATCACCGGCAACCCGGAGATACCTTTCGCCAAGTCGATGCCCGACTACATCATGCGCTGGCTAGCCTCGCGCTTCCTGGACACAGACGCCCAGGAGGAGCTCGGCATCCTCACACCCGAGGTACGAGCTCGCAAGGCCGTCCAGGAGGCCACCCAGTCGGTGATGTCCTCCGACACAGCCGGACCGGGCACGCCTGACGGGGACAGCCCCTCCGGCAACGGTCCGCAGGCCACGGCGGTCGGTGGCGGCTCCACCCCACCGACCTCGGCGCTAACCGACTCCCCGCCCGTTGTCCCTGCCCGCCTGCAGGGTCTCGACCTCGGGCCTGCTTGCGGGCAGTGCGGAGGAATGATGCAACGCACGGGCTCTTGCTACACGTGCAGTAGCTGCGGCAACAACACGGGTTGTGGTTGATCTGCAGGGCGGTTGCCTATGTGGAGCGGTTCGGTTCGAGGTAAGCGGGCCGATCCTCTCTGCGGGTTACTGCCACTGCACGCATTGCCAGAAGCGCACGGGAACCGGCTCGTCGGCCAACTGTCGGGTGGCACAAGCTGACTTTCAACTCCTGAGCGGGGCTGAGAAGCTGAGCTCCTATCGACACCAGGTCGGTGTCCCAAAGCTGTTCTGCTGCGAGTGTGGATCGGCGCTGTTCAGTGGCAACCCGTCCTCCGACGAGCAGGTCGCGATCCGACTCGGCGCTTTCGACACCGATCCCGGGACTCGGCCGCAATACCGTCAGTTCGTGGACTCCGCGGCCGCGTGGGAGCCCGTCCCCGACGATGGCCTCGAGCGCTATCCGCGCTCACGCCCAGCCAAGCAGTCGGGCCCGAGCATTTGACACGCCGCAGAGCTATTTGCGGCGCGAGACTCCGCTGACCCCCACGCCGGTACGGGACGCTCGCCCCGAGATGGACAAAGCGGCCGTTGACCGATGCTGTATCACGGGTGATACACTCGGCCTCATGGCTGAGGTCAGCATCAGAGACCTGCGCAACCATGGCGGCGACGTCGTGGACCGCGCCGCGCGCGGAGAGCAGATCACGATCACGCGCTCGGGCAAGGCCGTCGCCGAGCTGCGGGCGATATCGCCACGCGGCCTTTCGGCGGAGGCCCTGTTGAGTCGCTGGCGGCGACTGCCGTCCGTAGACCCCGTGGCGTTCCGTGAAGACGTCGACCGGCTGCTGGACTCGAGCTTGTGAGCGAAATGTCGCCGCACCCGCAAGGGATCCTCGACACCTCGACGGTCATCCTGCTGGGGAGGCTCACGGACGCGAAGGCACTCCCCGCCGAGCCGCTCATCACGGCAGTGACGCTCGCCGAGCTTTCGGTCGGCCCACTGGTCGCCAAGGGGGAGAGCGAACGCGTCGCCCGGCAAGCGCAGCTCCAACAGGCCGAGGCAGACTTCGAGCCGCTCCCGTTCGATGCGAGCGCCGCTCGGGCGTTCGGTCGCGTGGCAGCTTCACTGCGAAGCTCCGGCCGCAAGCCAACCGCGCGGACCTACGACGCGATGATCGCCGCCACGGCCGTTGCCAACGACCTACCGATCTACACCTGCAACCCGAGGGATTTCAACGACATCGACGGACTCGAGGTCGTCGCCGTCCCTGTTCCGGACGACCTGCCGGCATCGAGCGCGTAGCGCGCTCGATCTTCCTCATTCCCGGTCTCCTCGTACCGCTGTCTTTACTTAGTGCGCAGCGAGCCTTGTCGAGTCGAACTTCGAAGACTCGCCGAGAGACTACCCCCTCTTAGACGAAGAGATAGCCACCGCCGCCTCCGGCGTGAGCACGCGGAAGCTGTAGGACTCCTCCAGATAGAGACTGACGGTGTCGCCGTCGTGAGACTCGTAGCCGACTGAGATGTCCTGGCCGGATTCGAATGCGAAGTCGCCGCCGCGCATGCTCAGCACGACCGCTCCATTCACCCCGGGCGTCCAGACGATCGGCCCCTCGAGGATCTTGCGCAGATGGTCGAGCAGTGGATAGCCGCCGTGCTCGGCGGTCTCGACCACGCGCGTGTAATCCTCGCGCCCGAGCGCAAGTCCATAGGGCCCGGAGATACCGCCCCGCAAAAGCAGCTCGACGGCCCGCGCAACGCTCGCCGGATAGTTCTCGAAGCTCCCCGCGCGCTTGATCGGACTGTGCGGCGAGCACTGCGTGATCCCCTCGATCCCCGCCTTTGGCAAGGAATGAAAGACAGAGAGATTCTCCGCTTCGACGAGCCGCTGCGCCGCGGCGTCGAGATCGCCGAAGTCGACGTCCTCGGCGCCACGGTCGCCGGCGCGCAGCTCCTCGCGGGAGACCGTGAAGCGCGCACGCAACTCGAGCAGCGGCAGCACGACACGGCGTTTAGCCTGCACCCCCTTGACCGCGCTCAGCTCGGCGCTCTCGACGCGGCCGAGGTTGGTCGCGGAATGCTCCCAACCGCGAGGCCCGGCGAAGTCCACAAGCCGTCGGGCCGCGAGCCCCGGAAGGAGGCGCTCGCGAGCCTCCGTATCGATCAGCCGCCAACCGGCCTCGGTGATGGGCGCATGCTCGCGCAGCAGATGGCTCACAGCCCCTCCCCTCGAAGACTCCCGATAGTCAACGAGCCGGTGACTCCCGGCTCGGGATAGGCGTCGTTGCCCGAGTCGTTGCCCGAGCCGGGGCTCGAGTCGGGACCCGAGCCGGAGTCCGAGCCCGAGCCGGAGTCGCCGGCAGCGGCCTCCGCCGCCTCGCCGTGCGCGACGATGTCCCCCTCCTGAAAGAGCACTCCGCGCGCGATTGCGCGCCACTTCGGCTTGCGGCGCAGGAGAAACTCGAAGTCCATGCTGAAGTGCTTGTACTCCTCGCCGACCGCGTCGGCCATGACGGCCCGCGCCTCGGGATCGCGCTCGAGAGCCAGACGCTGCTCATACCAGCCGATGGCTTCCGCCTCCTCGGTCAGCGACGCGCACAGCCTCGCGAACGTGCGCGTCTCCTCAGGCAGCTCCTCGGGTGGCTCGTGGTATTGGTCGAAACCCATCGATTCCTCCTCGCGGATCTGATTGTGACTGTATTACACCGTAATAAATGTGTACACTAGGACGATGCCTACAAAGTCTGCTCCTTTCAGTATGCGCCTCTCCGAGAGGATGGAGGCATTGGTCCAGTCGGAGGCGCAGCGCACGGGCCGCAGCAAGGGAGCCATAGTAGAGGGCCTCGCCGAGGAGGCGATGCGAATGAGGCTATTCCCGGGAGTCTCCTTTCGAGGCACCGATTGGGAGCGACGAGCTTGGGTCATAGGCACCGCCCTCGATGTCTGGCAAATCGTCGATGCTCACCGCGACATGGGCTCTGTCGAGAGCATGGTCGAAGGCGGCTCGGCCAGCGAGCGCCACATTCGGCTGGCCCTTGACTACTACAAGCGGTTCCCCGAGGAGATCGATGCGGCTATCGCCGAAAACCGACGTCCGATCGAGCGCCTCGAAGAGGAATACCCGTTCATCGAGGTCAGCCGGATAGACGCCTGAGCTGAGCGTCGAACTCCGTGAAGCTTTTTCTCGACGCTCACATCTCCGCACGGCGAGTTGCGATCCAACTTCGCGAGCGAGGCCACGACGTCCGGGCCGCGGATGAGGAGCGCAACCTCGACGGCTCCAGCGACGAGCAGTTGCTCTCGCTCGCGACGTCAGAAGAGCGCATATTCTTCACGTTCGACGTCAAGGACTTCCCTGTCATCGCACGCCGCTGGGCGGAGGCGGGCCGACAGCACACGGGATGCGCCATCGTAGTCGGCATAGATCACGGCGAGTTTGGCGTAATCATCGGCGCGATCGAACGCGAGCTGCGGGCTCGCCCCGACCCCGCAGACTGGATCGACCGTACGCTCTTCCTCGCCCCAGCCCGGTGAGCAGCCGGTAATCCACTGGCGAACGAGGCCAGGGGACTCACTCGCAGCGAGAGTCTCAGTGACCGGCGGCAGCCTGCTCGGCGATCGCCACGCGCGACTCGTCGCGGCCGAGCATGCTGATGAAGACCGCGGCGAAGGCGATGCCGAAGACGAGGAACTCGACGAAGCACATGCCGGCGCCCGCAAGCTGCTGATCGGCGATCGCCGAGATGCCGAAAGCGCGTGGCGCCGAGGCGTAGAGCGGGTATTGCGTGGCGGTGATCCAGGTGAGCGGCAGGCACACCGCGGCGGAGGCGATGCGCGTGAAGCCGAGCAGCGCCAGCCGCTGGCCGTCCGGGCGCGGACGGACGCGCGGCAGCGGATCGACGATCAGCCACCACAGCGCGAGCCCTGTGTAGAAGAGGGTGGCGTGCTCGAAGGCGTGCACGACCGAGTGCTGGGCGGCGAAGTCGAAGACGGCCGGGACGGCCCATACCCAGGTGGCGGCAGCCCACAGCGGGATCGCCAACCAAGGAGAGGTGATCAGCGCGAGCGTGCGACCGAAGCGCCCACCGGGAGCGACGGCGCGCAAGGCGGGCCGGGCGAGGCCGAGCGGCAGCACCGGCGAGCGCAGCCCCAGCACGATCAGGGCGGGGGCGATGTCGGAGAGCAGCACGTGCTGGGCCATGTGCGCGGATAGCAGCCAGCGATCGCCGATCGCATCCAAGGGCGAGAGCAGCGCGATCGCAAGCGCGATCAGGCCGCCCGCATAAGGCACCCAGTGGCCGGCGCCGACCGCCGCGGAGCGCGAGGCGGCGCGGCGATACATGCGCGCGTAGAGAAACGCCGCGGCGAGCAGCGCGAGGATCGCGACGGGATCGAGGCTCCAGGAGCCCCAGCCGGGCACGGTAGTCATCGGCGGCATCCTATCGATCCGCTCCCCGCGCGTGTCACGTGCTCACGCGCCCAGCCTCCCGGCCCGGCCGCGCGCTCGCGGCGCCGCTCATTTCGCCTGAGCGCTCTAGGAATGTCAAGTCCCCAAGGAAGTCAAGTCTCAAGGAAGAAAAAAGTTGCTTGACTAATTTTCTCATGACTGCTATATCATGTTGACCCACTAAATTTAGATTGATTGCTAAATGAGTATTGAAACGGCTACAACCAAGTTCGAGAACCCATTCCGGCCAGGAGCAGGCCATTCGCCGCCTTATCTGGCCGGCCGGGTCGCCGAGCGCGAGGAGTTCGAACGCCTTCTGGGCCAGACGACGATCCTCGAGAACCTGGTGCTGACCGGCATGCGAGGGGTCGGGAAGACGGTTCTGCTCGACTCGTTCAAGCCGATTGCCCTCCAGCGCGGTTGGCATTGGGTGGGAGCCGACCTCTCGGAGTCCGTGAGCGTCAGCGAAGAGTCGCTTGCACTGCGCATACTCGCCGACCTTTCCGTGATCGGATCACGCATGACCCTCCTCGAGAAGAGGGCCGCTGGATTCGCCGGCTCGAGCGACGAGACCAAGCTGGACTTCACGACGCTCAGGCAGATCTACGCCGCAACTCCCGGCTTGGTCGCCGACAAGCTCAAGGCCGTCCTCGAAGTCGTCGCCGCCTCGGTCTCCCAAGAAAACACGCTGGGCGTGATCTTTGCCTACGACGAGGCACAGACGCTCGCCGATAGACAAGACGACGACGAGTTCTCGCTGTCGGTGCTGCTCGACGTATTCCAGTCGATCCAGCGAAAGGGCCTCCCCTTCATGCTCGTCCTCACAGGGCTTCCGACGCTGCTACCGAAGCTTGTGGAGGCAAGGACCTACGCGGAGCGCATGTTTCGCGTTCTCACGCTCGACAGACTCGACGAAGCCGACAGCCGCGACGCGATCACGAAGCCCATCGAGCACTCCCAGTGTCCCGTCCGCTTCAACGACGAGTCCGTGAAGCTGATAGCAGACCAATCGAGCGGCTATCCGTACTTCATCCAATTCATCTGTCGCGAGGTATACGACGCGTTCATCCAATCGCAGAGGGACACGGGCGAGCCTCAGCCCGTCCCCATGGATGGCATCACGCAAAAGCTCGACACCGACTTCTTCGCAGGCCGATGGGCACGAGCGACCGACCGTCAACGTCAGCTGCTCTGGTGCATCGCGAACCTCGAGACCGCGGAAGGCGAGTTCACCGTCCAGGAGGTGGTCTCGAAGACCGACGAGTT
>DATHNH010000015.1:0-10209 GCA_035486255.1 Solirubrobacteraceae bacterium
TGATAAGTGCGCTTCATGATCGATCTTCTCCGGCCGCGCTCGTATTCCTGCCGTGACCGTGAGCGGTCGCGCCGGCCGCGGCAGACCGGCTTCCGCCGGGCACTGAAGTATAAAGGCAAGCCATCCTGCTGCTCGGGCCAGGTGTCTCGACCTGCGCCGATGGCGGAATTTCTCGCCATTTGCGGTGAGCCTCCGTGCCGCGCAAGCGCAAGCGCGCGGGCTGGGATATATTCGGTTCACCGGGCCCCTCGCGGGCCCCAAACGAATGACTTCCGCCCGCTTTCTCCCTCCCAAAGGAGCAGGTTTACGCTGCCGTGAGCACCGAGCTCGAGCACATTTGGTCGCAGGTAACGGCTGAGCTCTCGGCCACCATCGACGAGCCCATCTACCGCATCTGGCTGGAGCCGCTACGCGCGATCGACCTGACCGGCGAGCGCCTCACACTCGAGGCTCCAGCGCAGACCTACACCTGGATCAGGGAGCGCTTCGGACGGGTGCTCCAGACCACCGCGGCCGCCATCCTCGGCCCAAGCCTGACCTTGGACATCGTGGAGGCATGCGCCCCCGCGCGTAGCGACGGGCGACCCAAAAAGCACTCCCCCCACCATGCGACGGCTCAACCGACCAAGCCAACCCCCCCGGAGCTCACTCAAGCTTCCTGGGGAAACCCCAAGCTGACTTTCGACCAGTTCGTCATCGGCGACTGCAATCGACTGGCACACGCTGCCGCGCTCACCGTCGGCGAGCTACCCGGTCAGGCCTACAACCCACTGTTCGTCTGTGGACCGCCCGGAGTCGGCAAGACCCACCTGCTGCAGTCGATAGCCACCTTCATCGCCACTTACAGCCCCGGGCTGAACGTGCGCTGCACGACCGGCGAGTCGTTCACCAACGACTTCCTCAACGCGCTCGGGTCCAGCAGACTCGAGCACTTCAAGACGGGCTTTCGCCACGTGGATGTGCTTCTGATCGACGACGTGCAGTTCCTCGAGCGCAAGACCCGCACCGAGGAAGAGTTCTTCCACACGTTCAATGCGCTCTACGACGCCGGCAGCCAGATCGTGCTGACCTCCGATCGTCCTCCGAGCGACCTGCGAGCCCTCGAAGACAGGTTGCGAGAGCGCTTCCAGTCGGGGCTCGTAGCCGACATCTGCCCCCCGGACATCTCGACCCGAATGGCGATTTTGCGAAAGCGCGCTCAACACGACGGTTTGGACTCTGTCGACTCGCTCGCCCTCGAAGCGATCGCCAAACGCATAACCATCAACGTGCGGGCACTCGAGGGCGCGCTGATCAGGGTGGTCGCTTTCAGCTCGCTCACAGGGCGTCCGCTCAGCGCCGAGCTGGCGGCAGAGGTGCTCGACGGCCTCTACCCCAAGATCGAGCCACCAGCACGGTCGATCGCGGAAATCAAGGCGGCTGCCTGCGAGCAATTCGGTCTGTCACCGGAGGAGCTCGTTTCCAGCGGGCGCACCGCGCGCCTTGCCTGGCCTCGCCAGGTCGCCATGTATCTGGCGCGTGAGCTGACCCAAGAGTCTCTGCCCGCGATAGGGCGCGAGTTCGGTGGACGCGACCACACCACCGTTCTGCATGCCTGGCGGCGCACCTCCGAGCGAATGTCCACGAATGTCTCCTCGCGATCGAGCGTGGAAGAGTTGCGTGCCCGTTTGAACCTGCCGACATCCTGACCGAACCGCTTGAGACACTTCTCCGCTCTACCCACAACTGCTCCACAGACACTGTCGCCAGATCCCTTGGATACACCGACAAGCCCACATCTCCACAGCCCCTACTAAACCTATAGACCTACTCAGGTGCACTAGTGAAGCTCTCCCTCTCGACGATTGAGTTGTTGACGCAGTTGCAGGCGACGACGCGAGTCGCTTCCTCACGCGCTTCGATACAGGCGCTTTCAGGCGTGATGATCTCCGCGGAGGGCGAGACGCCACTCTTGCTGGCAACCGACATGGAGATAGGACTACGGGTCCCGCTCAACGGCGAGATAGTTAACCCTGGCTCGGCTGTCCTGCCGGCCCGCCTCTTCCTCGAAGTGGTGCGCTCGCTTCCCGAGGACACGGTCACACTCGAGCTCCGCCCCCGGGAGCAGGACGTCGAGCTGATCTCCGGCTCGGCCAAATTCCATCTGCGCACGCTGCGCTCCGAGGACTTCCCACAACTCCCGAGCTCCGATCCCGCCAGCCGCATGACGCTCCCGGCCCAGGCGTTCGTCGAGACGGCCACACAGGTGTCGACGTCAGCCTCCAGGGACGAGACTCGCCCTGTTCTCACCGGCGTGCTCATCTCAGCCGGTGGGCAGGAGTTGACGATGGTCGCAACCGACTCCTACCGCTTGAGCGTCAAGCACACGACGCTCGACACCGCGCTCGAGAGCACTATCGAGGCGAACGTCCCGGCCCGGGCGTTGCAGGAGCTGGCTCGCATCGCGCAATCGATTGAGCAGCCCGAGCTGACGATTAGCCTCGGTCAGAACCAGGTTGTCTTCGAGGTGGGCGAGATCGTCCTCTCCTCGCGGCTGATCGACGGTCAGTTCCCCAACTACCGTCAGCTCTTGCCCGAGTCGGTGGAGCACGAACTACGGCTTGCCAGCGCCGAGATAACCGATGTTGTGCGGCGTATCAGCCTGCTGGCGCAGAAGAACGCTCCTCTGCGTCTCAGCTTCAGCGAGGGCGAGCTGACTGTCTCGGCGCAAACCCCGGATGTCGGCGAGGCAAGCGAGATGCTGCCAGTTCCCTTCTCCGGCGAGCCGTTCGAGATCGGCTTCAATCCGGAGTTTCTGCGCGATGGCCTGGAGAGCGTGGAGTCCGAGGAGCTCGTGCTCAAGCTGATCAGCCCGCTTCGCCCCGGGCTGATCGAGTCTCCGGACGGCGGCGGGTTTGTGTATCTGATCATGCCGATCCGCCTGAACACGTGAGGTCTGTAGGGGTGTAACGTGCTGGTTCTCGGTGTGCACCTGCGCGACTTTCGCACCTATGCACGCGCAGAGGCTCGTCTCGGTAACGGCCTGACCGTCGTCCACGGTCCCAACGGTGCCGGCAAGTCCAATCTGCTGGAGGCTCTCTACTTCGGCTGCACCGGTTACTCCCAGCGCACGCGCTCCGAGCGTGAGCTGGTGCGCTTCGGGGCGCAGGCGGCGCGAGTCGTCGTGCAGCTCTCAGACGGCGATCGGCGCCACGAGTTGACGGTCGGATTCCAACCCGGCTCGCCGAAGCGTATGACGGCCGACGGCGCCCCGGTGGAGCGTCTGGCGGACGTGCAGGAGCGGCCGCTCCTCAGCGTCTTCTCCCCGGATCGACTGGAGTTGCTCAAGGGCGCGCCGACGTTGCGCCGTGCCCATTTGGATCAGCTCGTCGCCGCGTTGTGGCCCGCTCGCGTCGCCACACGCCGCGATTACTCACGTGCGCTGGTCCAACGCAACGCGCTGATCGCGGGGATTCGCGCCTCCCGCGCCTCCCGCTCCACCTTGCCGAGCTGGGATGCCGAGCTTGCCCGCCACGCGCTTGCGCTGAGCAGCGACCGTGCTGCCCTGGTCGCGCTACTTGCCGAGCCTTTCGCGCAACGTGCGCGGCAGCTCGGGTTGATCGGTGAGCCCAGTCTCGAGTACCGGCCCAGGTCGAAGGCGTCCGACGTCGATGGGTTCGTTGCGGAGCTGCAGGTACAACTCCCCAGGGACCTGAATCGTGGCTTCTCGACCCACGGGCCGCACCGCGATGAGCTGGCGATTCTGCGCGACGGTCGCGAGCTGCGCTCATATGGCTCTCAGGGAGAGCAGCGATTGGTTTTGCTAGCGCTCTTGCTCGCCGAGCGCTTCGTGCTGGCACGCGCGCGCAGTCACGTGCCGCTGATGCTGCTCGACGACGTGATGAGCGAGCTCGACATCACACGCCGCGAGCTGCTCTCCGAAGAGCTGCGAAGCACCGGCCAGAGTGTGATTGCGACTACCGATCTCGCCCATGTTCCGGGCTCGGGCGATAACGCCGTCACGCGCTTGCGGATTTCACCTGGAGCGATCTTGCAGGAGGCGCTTGCGGCGTGAGTCGACCAGCTCCTCGCCCGTTGTCGATCGCGCTGGAGGGCCTGACGGCTGCGCTTGTGCCCGCGACCACGCTCGCTCGGGTACAGCAAGTATGGGAGCAGACGCTCGGCTCGCGGATCGCCGCGGCCGGCTCGCCCCGCTCCGAGCACGACGGCGTGGTGGGCGTCGTCTGCGCCGACGCCGTTTGGGCCGCCGAGCTGGAGTTGATGGGCCCGGAGCTCGTCGAGCGCCTGAATGCCGCGCTCGGAGGAGAGTCGATCAAGCGGCTTCGCTGTCGCGTCGGCTGACGCCTGGCGCCGTACGGAGCGCTGCTACATACGCGTTAGCGAAAGTTCCCGAGTGCCTCGCGGTAGCTGGTGGGTCAACCCGTCGGGGCAGGAGATGACGCAGGCCCGCGCGCCAGCCCACGGCAGGTTCTCACAGCAGTCCTGAATCAGCCCTCATTTTGGCTTGTTTGCAGGCAATTCTCGCGCATACCCTGACCGGCTACGAGGGGTCTCTGTGCTATCGTTACGTAAACACACCCCGCGCCCCGGACCGAGGTATTTGCCGCCCGGTGCCCGGGGCGTTCTCGCGTCATCGGAGGACCATTTGGCGACCGACACATCTAGCTCGCAAACGCAGCCTGCCGCAAAGGGGGGCGTCAACGACCCCTCGATGGCCGGCAACGCCAGCTATGACGCACAGGACATAACCGTCCTCGAGGGCCTGGAGGCAGTCCGCAAGCGCCCCGGCATGTACATCGGCTCTACGGGGATCATGGGTTTGCACCACCTTGTGTACGAGGTTGTGGACAACTCCGTGGACGAGGCGCTCGCCGGCTTCTGTACAGAGGTGTTGGTCACGATCCACCCTGACAACTCGATCACGGTCACCGACAACGGCCGCGGGATTCCCGTGGCGATGCACGAGAAGGAGGGTCGCCCCGCCGTGGAGGTAGTGCTCACCGTGCTCCACTCCGGCGGGAAGTTCGGCGACGGTGGGGGCTACAAGGTCTCCGGTGGTCTGCACGGGGTGGGTGTGTCTGTCGTCAACGCGCTGTCCGAGCGACTGCTTGTGCAGATCGACCGCGACGGCTACAGCTTCTCGCAGGAGTATTCGCGCGGTGCGCCTCAGCAGGAGTTGCAGCGCGGCGAGAAGCTGCCCGCCGGGGCGCCCACGAGCAACACCGTCACTTTCCTGCCCGACGCCGACATCTTCGAGTCGCTCGACTTCGACTTCCATACGCTCGAGGAGCGACTGCGAGAGACCGCCTTCCTCACGAGGGGCCTGAAGATCTCGCTCGTCGACGAGCGAGCCGAGGGTCATTCCGCGGAGTTCCAGTACGAGGGCGGCATCGAGGATTTCGTTGCCTATCTCAACGAGAACAAGGACACCGTGCACCGTAAGGTCGTGTTCTTCGCGGGCGAGAGCGAGGAGGGCGCGGTCGAGGTCGCGATGCAGTGGAACTCCTCCTATCAGGAGTCGATCCACTCGTTTGCCAACAACATCAACACTCGCGAGGGCGGCTCGCACATGTCGGGCTTCCGCTCCGCCCTGACGCGCACGCTGAACAAGTACGCCCGCGACCATGGCCTGCTCAAGGAGAAGGAGGACAACCTCTCCGGCGAGGACGTGCGCGAGGGACTCACCGCAGTCATCTCCGTCAAGCTGCGCGACCCTCAGTTCGAGGGCCAGACCAAGACCAAGCTCGGCAATCCCGGCATGGCCGGCGCCGTCGAGTCGATGGTCAACGCCGGGCTGTCGGAGTTCCTGGAGGAGAACCCGAGCGAGGCGCGCGCGGTGATCATGAAGGCCGTGCAGGCTCAGCGCGCACGCGACGCTGCGCGCAAGGCTCGCGACCTGACGCGCCGCAAGTCGGCGCTCGAGAACTCGACGCTGCCGGGCAAGCTTGCCGACTGCTCGGTCAAGGACCCGAGCCTTGCGGAGCTGTTCGTGGTCGAGGGTGATTCGGCCGGCGGCTCAGCCAAGCAAGGGCGCGATCGCAACACGCAGGCCGTATTGCCGCTGCGCGGCAAGATTCTCAACGTCGAGAAGTCGCGCATCGACAAGGTCCTGGCAAACACGGAGATCCAGGCGTTGATCACGGCGATCGGGACCGGCGTGCGCGACGAGTTCAACATCGAGAATGCGCGCTACCACAAGGTCATATTGATGACCGACGCTGACGTCGATGGAGCGCACATCCGCACCCTGGCCTTG
Source organism: Solirubrobacteraceae bacterium (assembly GCA_035486255.1). Taxonomy (GTDB): domain Bacteria; phylum Actinomycetota; class Thermoleophilia; order Solirubrobacterales; family Solirubrobacteraceae; genus Palsa-744. Next base: position 6,257 of record DATHNH010000015.1, read on the forward strand.
ACGTTGCTGTTCCGCGAGATGCAAGAGCTGATCGAAGCCGGCTATGTGTACATCGCCAAGCCGCCGCTGTACAAGCTCAAGCAGGGCTCGCGCGAGCGCTACATCGAGAAGGACTCCGAGCTCGAGGACATCCTGCTCTCCGACAAGTGGGAGAAGCTCAATGTCTTCGACCGCCATGGCACCCAGTTCAAGTTGACAGACACGCGCTGGCAGCGCTTTGTGCGATTGCTTGCGCAGTACGAAGGTTGGTCCTCGACGCTGCGTGCGGTACACGGGCACGAGATGGTCCAATTCCTGGAGGAGTCATCGCTTTTGGGCGAGCAGGTCATGAACGCCGAGAGCGCGATCGAGTTGCTCTCCCGCGCCGGACTGGAGGGCGAGACCCATGCCACCGAGCTGCTCGAGCAGGACCCGCTCGAGCTGCGCGTGAAGGCGACGGAGACTCGCACCGGCTTTGCTCGCACCCATCGCATCAAGCGCAGCCTGTTCGATTCGCAGGAGTACCGCCAGCTCGCCTCCGTCCACAAGCAATTGATCGAGCTCGCCGGCACGCCTGCCTTCGAGGTGCGTCTCGCCGAGGCGCGTGAGAGCGCTCCGTCCTTCGAGGTGCTGCGCTCGGCCGTGATGACGGTCGCACAGAAGGGCATCAAGCTGCAGCGCTTCAAGGGGCTCGGCGAGATGAACGCGGAGCAGCTCGGCGAAACCACGATGGCGCCGCAGTCGCGCACGCTCGCCCAGGTCACGCTCGAGGACGCCGCCGCCGCCGATCGCATCTTCTCGATGCTGATGGGCGATCAGGTCGAGCCGCGGCGGGCATTTATCGAGGACAACGCCAGGGCGGTGGCGAATCTCGATGTGTGACGTTATCGCCGGCTCAGCGTGGCGTCCTCGGTCGCTCGCGTGCAGAGCACGCCACGCTCCCTGCGTCCTTGATCTGCTTGACGCTGGCGCCCCACTCTGTATTCCCGTTGGTTCCCAATGCCCAGGAGTGACTAATGGCAAGCGCTGATGTGATTGGCGGCGGCAACATCGAGCCGCGCGCGCTCGAGGAGGAGATGCGCACCGCGTATCTGGACTACGCGATGTCGGTGATCGTCGGACGTGCGCTGCCCGACGTGCGCGACGGGCTCAAGCCCGTGCATCGCCGAGTTCTCTACGCGATGAACGAGCTCGGGCTCGGGCCAACCCGCTCCTACGCCAAGTGCGCGAAGATCGTGGGCGAGGTGATGGGCAACTATCACCCGCATGGCGACTCCGCGATCTACGACGCGCTCGTGCGCATGGCGCAGGAGTTCTCGATGCGCTACGAGCTCGTCGACGGTCAGGGCAACTTCGGCTCGATCGACGACGATCCGGCCGCCGCCATGCGCTACACCGAGGCGCGCCTGGCCCGCATCGCCACCGAGATGCTGCGCGATCTCGACATGGACACAGTCGACTTCGCGGCCAACTACGACGGCTCGCGTCAAGAACCGCTGGTGCTGCCCGCGCGCTTCCCGAACCTGCTCGTCAACGGCTCCTCGGGGATCGCGGTGGGCATGGCGACGAACATCCCGCCGCACAACCTGCGTGAGGTGATCGGCGCCACGATCGCCTACATCGACGATCCCGAGATTGACCTCGACGGCCTGATGCGGCACATCAAGGGGCCCGATTTCCCGACCGGCGGGATCATCCTCGGACACCAGGGCATTCGCGACGCGTACGAGACCGGGCGCGGGCGCGTGCGCGTGCAGGCGAAGGCGCACATCGAGCCGCTGCGCCAGGGCAAGGAGGCGATCGTCGTCACCGAGCTGCCGTTCATGGTCAAGAAGGCCGGCGAAGGCAACCTCATCACCAAGATCGCCGAACTTGTCAATGACAAGCGCATCCCGGAGATCTCAGACCTGCGCGACGAGACCGACAAGCGCGGGATGCGGTTGGTGATCGAGCTCAAGCGCGACGTGATTCCCAAGGTCGCGCTGAACAAGCTCTACAAGCACACCTCGATGCAGACCACCTTTGGCGTGAACATGGTGGCGCTCGTGGACAACGTGCCGCGCACTTTGAACCTGCGCGCCGTCATCCACAACTACGTGGCCCACCAACGCGAAGTGATCGTGCGCCGCACCAAGCACGAGCTCTCCGAGAAGGAGGCGCGCGCGCACATCCTGCAGGGGCTCTTGATCGCGCTTGAGAATCTCGACGCGATCATCGAACTGATCCGCGCCTCGCGCGACCGTGAAGCCGCCCGCGAACAGCTGATCGAGCGTTTCGAGTTGACGGCGATTCAGGCAACGGCGATTCTCGATCTGCGTCTCTCTCAGCTGACCGCGCTCGAGGCCGATTCGATCGCTCAGGAGCACGCTGACGTCAGCGAGCGCATCGCCGAGCTGCGCGCGATCCTCGGCGACGAGTCGCGCGTGATGGCCGTCATCAAGGAGGAGCTCTCGGAGATAGCGGAGCGCTTCGGTGACGAGCGGCGCACCGACATCACTCACTCCGAAGACGAGATCGACATCGAGGATCTGATCGCCGACCAGCAGATGGTGATCACGATCACCAACACCGGCTACATCAAGTCGCTCCCACTGGACACCTATCGCCAGCAGCAGCGCGGCGGGCGTGGGGTGACCGGCATGGACATGAAGGACGGCGACTTCATCGAGCACCTGTTCGTCTGCTCCTCCCACGACTACCTGTTGTTCTTCTCAAACCGCGGCAAGGTCTACCGCTCGAAGGTCTACGAGCTGCCGGAGGCCTCGCGCACGGCCAAGGGGCGTGCGCTCGTTAACGTGCTTCCGCTCCGCGAAGACGAGCGCATCCAGGCGGTGCTCTCGACGCGAGACTTCTCAGAGACCAAGTACCTCGTGTTCGCTACTCGCGACGGCACCGTCAAGAAGACAGAGCTGCTCGCCTACAACACGCCGATCAAGGCCGACGGCATCATCGCGATCAACATCCGCGACGACGACGAGCTGCTGGCCGTACGCGCAGTCGATCCCGAGGACGAGATCATCATGGTCTCCAGAGCCGGCCTCACGGTGCGCTTCGCGGAGTCGGCGGTGCGCTCGATGGGCCGCGACACGACCGGCGTGCGCGGCATGGACGTCGGCAAGAACGGCAAGGTGATCGCGATGGACGTCGCGCGCGACGACATGGACCTGCTGGTCGTGACCGAGAACGGCTATGGCAAGCGCACGCAGATAGACCAATACCGCAAGACCAACCGCGGCGCCAAGGGCGTAAAGACGATCGGCCTGACCGAGCAGAAGGGCGCGCTTGGTGGTGCTCTCGTCGTACGCGAGCACCAGGAGCTCGTGTTCATAAGCGTCGGAGGCATGGTCCAACGGACAGCCGCCGGCGGCATCTCCCGACAGGGTCGCTCGGCCACCGGCGTGCGCGTGATGAATCTCAAGGACGACGACGTCGTCAGCGCGGTGGCACTGGTGGTGGACAGCGGCGAAGCCGAGGAAGGGCAGAGCGAGTCGGAGGGCCTGGCGCCGGCGGGCACCGACCCACTTGGCTCGTCGAGCAACGGCGATTCCTCCGCGCCGGAACCGGCCCCAGACTCCATGACAGACGAGCCCGAGTCCTGAACCTACACACAGCGTCAGCTCGGTCCGCTACATTTCTCATACCAGAGAAAGGAGGTGGTCCTACGTTGGCTGACAGTATTTGCGGGACTCTGGAGGTGGCCGGCCGTTAGGCCGAAGCACTCGGCTGGACCCGCCTAGCGGAATCCAACCCGGGCCACCATCGCGTAGGTCGTCGGACTTGTCCCTCCGGCTCGCAGCGCACAGCCGCGCCACCGGCGCGCTTGGCGACGCGAAACCCACGCGATCGTGTCCAGCGCAGTTGAAAGCGGGGGGCGCCTGGTCGAGGGCGCCCCCCGTGCTTTAAAGGAGGGCCGCAACGGGCGCGATCGCGCCCGTTGCGGCCCTCCTTTAAAGCACGGGGGGCGCCCTCGACCA
>DATHNH010000016.1:0-2909 GCA_035486255.1 Solirubrobacteraceae bacterium
CCGCCGGCACCAAGCGGACCTTCCAGGGAGACCTGCGAGACCGTACCTGCCTGTATCCAACGCAACGACGCGTTGAAGCCGTCTTTGCCCGCCGCGACCGCGACTCTGCCTTTGAGCTGGAAATGATCGCGAGCCTGGAGCGCGGGACGCGTCACGTCCCAGGACTGCGACAGCGCCGCGGGCTGCTGTATCGGAGGAGCTGTGCGGCAGCCGGCAACCACGGCCACCGCAACGATCCACAGCAGCCTACTTCGCATCGGGCAGGAACCGAGCCAACGTTGCTTTCAACTGTTGCGAGTCAGGCTCACGCGCCAACGCGGCGGCCCACACTTTGCGGGCCTGGCTGTGATCGCCGCTCACCCAGATCGCCTCGCCCCAGTGGGCCGCGATCTCGGAATCGTGACTGATGTAGTAAGCACGCTCCAATGTCACGAGCGCTGTCTTCGAGTCGCCCTGCCGGTACCGCACCCAACCCAGGCTGTCGAGCGCCGCGGGGTTGTCCGGCATCGAGACCAACGCACGCCGGATGAGCGACTCGGCCCGCGAGAGCTCCTGGTTGTGATCCGCGAGGGTGTAGCCCAACGCATTCAACAAAGTCGGATCGTCGACCCGCTCGACCAGCAGGTGCTGGAGCGCCTCGACGGAATCGTGCACGTGTCCGCCCTGCTCGAGAATCGTGGCACGCTCGTACTCCAACGATGGATGTTTCGGATGCTTCTCGAGCGCCGTGGTCAACAACTCCACGCCCGCGTCCGCTTCACCGTGGTCAGCCAACAAGTGAGCCTTGGTGAGCGTCAGATCGAATTCGCTTTCGGGATGCTCCGTAGCGTAGTCATCCAACAGGGTCAGCGCCTCCTTACGATCGCCGCGACCCAGCAGAAGGGCGGCCGCCCGGGAGCGTGCCTGCAACGCGACCGACGAGTCGTAAAGCCGGCGATAGCCTGAGACAGCACCATCAATATCGCCCTGCCGGGCTGCAATGTCGGCGAGGTAGAGAAGGGAAGCCTCGGCGGCCTGGCCGGTCGAAGCCAGCTCGGAGAAGCGCTGTTGCGCCTCCTTCAGGTCGCCCGCCTCGAAAGCCAACAGCGCCAGGCGCCGATCGATGTCGGCAGCCGGCACCTGCGCCGAGCGCAGACGCTCGAGCTCCTGGTGTGCCTCCTCCGTGCGATCCAGGGCAATCAGGACTTCGACCAACTCGAAATTGCTATTGTGTGTCGTGTCAGCCTGCATGGCCTCACGAGCCGTCGCAATCGCCTTGGTGGCGTCGCCACGAATCACGTACGCACGCGCCAAAACACGCTTCGCCGCGAAATCGTTCGCGTTGTGCTCGAGCGCCTGCTTCGCATAACGCTCGGCGCTCTGCGCGTCGTAAGCACTCAACGCCAGGTCACCCAGCAGAGACAGGGAGTCAGGATCGTTCTGCGCGGCCTCGAGCGTGCCCCTCATGGCAGCCAGTACCGAGGTTGCATCCGAGCTCTCCAGAAGCAATGCCGTGAGCGCGATCAGACCCGCATCGCCCCCGCCGGCCCGGCGAGCCGAGAAGCCCGCGATGTCCGACTTCCCGGCGCCAGCTTCCGCCTGATCGGCATCGTCGTCCGGTTTGGACTCATCGCTCTGCTGCTGGTCGGAACCCGGCAGCGGCACCTTCGGGACTTTCGGGCGCGCCGGCGGTGTTGGCGGCGCATGCACGAAATCGTTGATCGCGACCCGTGCTTCGGGAATGTGATACAGCTTCAGAGCGATCACTGCGTACATCGCGTCCGCTTCACGGCTCGTCGGAGCGAGCGTCCGCCAGCGAGTCACAGACTCCCAAGCGGCCGGAAGGTGCTCGCAAGCGAGCGCCACCTCGGTGGCACGCCGAGCGAGCGACACGGCGCCCACTGCGGCAGCCTTCGCGTAGCTCTCGGACGCACCCTTGCAATCGCCACGCTCCAGCGCAATTTCCGCCACGACGGTTAGCGCGGCGGGGTCGCCCTTGGGGGCCTCCTGCTTCGCCGGCCGTACGCTCGAACACCCGACCATGAGCGCCACAGCGCCTAGCACGGCCACCGCTATTCCCCGGCGCTTGGCGCCCGGGCCGGATTTCACTCGTCTATTAAGAGTATGCACGTCGTCCACTATAGAGCCTCATCCGCCGGCGCGCATCGCGCGCCTTGTTACAATGTATGGCTATCGTTGAGAATCCCGCGCCCGAATCCCTGCCGAGACCCATGAAGGAATCCATACGCCTGCGACTCGAGAGGATGGCCGATCGCTTCGAAGAAGTCGGCCGCCTGCTCACCAGCGTCGAAGTTGCCGGCAACTCGACGCAATTTCGTGACCTGTCCATGGAATATGCCCGCTTGCAGCCGCTAGCGGACCGCATGCGCGGGTACCACAGCCTGGAGCGCGACCTGGCCTCCGCACAGGAAATGCTAGCCGATCCGGACGCTAGCATGCGCTCCCTAGGGGCCGAGGAGCTGACGCGGGTGAAGGGCGAGATCGAAGCCTCCGAGGCCGACCTGCGCCGCTTGCTGCTCCCGAAAGACCCTCGCGATGATAAGAACATTTACCTGGAAGTTCGTGCGGGAACGGGCGGTGACGAGGCCGCTATCTTTGCCGGCGACCTGTATCGCATGTATGGCCGCTGGGCCGAATCAAAAGGGTACACGGTCGAAATCCTGAGCGAAAACCCAGGCGAGCACGGCGGTTACAAGGAGATCATCAGTCGGATCGCCGGCAAGGGCGTGTTCTCGCGCCTGAAATTCGAGTCGGGCGCGCATCGTGTGCAGCGCGTGCCAGCGACCGAGGCGCAAGGACGCATCCACACCTCGGCCTGTACGGTGGCCATCCTTCCCGAAATTGATGAAGTCGAGTCGGTCGACATCAACCCCGCAGACCTTCGGACGGACACCTATCGCTCCTCCGGC
>DATHNH010000017.1:0-4030 GCA_035486255.1 Solirubrobacteraceae bacterium
CCCAGCCCCTTCCCGGTGAGCGGCCCATGACTACAGATCGTGAGGACGGCCCTTTCCGGAGTTCCGTCGTGGCCGACGCGGCAGTGCTCACCGACGAGTCCGTCTCGGTGGCTCCTGTCGCGCCGGTCGGCAAGTCCCCACGCCGGCCGGCAAGCAAGCGGGCGATCGCGCGCAAGCGTTCGGTGGCCGACTCGAAGGCTGAGCCGCGCGACGCTTTCCCGCACACGCGGCGCCCGCTACCGTGGGTGCTGGCGGCGTTCCTGGCGATGTTGTTCCTCGTCCCGGTGGACTCCACCGAACTGAAGCTCAGCCTTCCCGTCGGCTCGGACATCGACCGCTTCGCGATCGTGGGAATGGTTTTGGCCTGGGTCTGCTTTGGCGGCGACCAGCGTGCCTTCCTGCGCACGCGGCGCTCAAAGCTATATGTCGGCGCGGTGTGCGTCTTCCTGGGATTGGCTATCGCCAGCGTGCTGCTCGGCGCCGGTCGAATCCTCAACGTCGGCGAGTTCAGCCTGGCGGAGAAGCGCTTCGGCCTGCTCGGCTCGTTCCTTGTCCTGTCCTGGTTCACGCTCACCGCATTGCGCTTCGAGGACTTGCGTGGTTTCTCGACTTACTTGCTCGGGCTGGCGACATTCATGGCCATGGGCATGATCGTGGAGCGCCACACCGGCTACAACGTCTTCTACAACTGGAGCGCCAAGGTCCTCGATCCGATCGCCCACGTCGCTCCGTCTCCGACCGTCATCCATCCGGCATTTGGTAGCGACGGCCGTGTGACTGTCGTCGGACCGACCATCCACGGGCTGGCCGCCACGACGATGCTCGTATTGGTGATGCCGTTCGCGCTGGTGCGAATGTTCGACGCGAAATCGCGGAGGTCGTGGTGGCTGAACGGGATTGCGTTCATCCTGATGCTTGCCGCGGCGGCCGCCACCGATCGCAAGACGGCTCTGTTGGTGCCGGTTGCGCTGGTGCTCTATATCGCCTGCTATCGCCCGCGCCAGGTGCTGAAGCTCGCGCCGATCGGCCTCGTCGTCCTCGTCGGTCTGGTGCACTTCGCGTCCCCGGGCGCGCTGGGCACGATCTTCACGCCGACGGCAGGCCTTCAAAGCAGCTCCACGGAACATCGTCTGGGAGACTTCACCGACGTTGTACCGGACGTATATGCGCATCCGCTGTTCGGGCGCGGCTTCGGCACGCTGGACTCCGACTTGGAGACCCAGTTCCGCATCAACGACGACGAGTACATCGACGAGATATGGGAGGTCGGCATCTTCGGCCTGCTTGCCTATATCTTCATGGTCCTCGCGCCGGTGTTCACGGCACGAAGAGCGATTCGTGGTCGAGATCCGAACGTAGCGTCACTTGCGCTTGCAACCTCGGCGGGCTGTATCGCCTACCTGGTCGTCAGCGCCCTGTTCGACGCCTTCTCGTTCCCACAGGCTCCGTACATGTTCTTCTTCGTGGCCGCGCTGACTGTCATAGCCTCGGCCGGCCCAGAGGGTAACGTGCAGCCGCTGCGCGAGCGCGTGCGGGGAATCGTGGTGCGGCCGCGTAAATTGGGCCTTCGGCGCATACCGCTGGTGAGCGGTTGGCTGCTGGTTCGCGATCCGCGCTGGGCTTCTACTGAGTCGGTAGATGCGCGGACAAGCGCGGACTGACCAACACAGCGCGGCCTAGGGCTCATCACCCCGCCGGCGCATGCGCGTAGTTCGCGCCGGGCACGTGTGGAGGCGCTTGGCTCGGTTTCCGACCTCGTCGCCGCGCAGCGCCGCTGATCCTGTATTTCGACACCTCTGCGCTCGTCAAGCTTGTCGTTCTCGAGTCTGGATCTGAGCTCGTAGCCGAGTTGTGGGGTACACGGCTTCACGCGGCTTCCAGCATCCTCTGCTATCCCGAGGGTCGCGCGGCGCTCGCCGCGGCCCGTCGCGCCAAGCGGCTTAGTGCCACGGATACTCTCAAGTCCGCGATGAGTTCGAGTCGTTGCAGTGTGAGCTGTTTCTCGTGGGAGTCGACGCTCCACTTGCGCGGGAAGCGGGCGAGCTCGCCGAGGAGCTCAAATTGCGTGGATATGACGCCGTTCATCTCGCGAGCGCACTCGCGCTCGACGCCGCAACTACGCTTGTTAGCTGGGATGAGGATCTCAAGCGCGCCGCGACACGTGTGGATGCGCTGTTGCTCCCGCGAGCTAAGGTGAAATTCGCCCGAGTGCCTTAGTGGCAAACGAGGCGGCGATCGGGCAGGGCGCCACGACGCTGAGGAAGCGCCCGGCGCTCAAAGGAACGATCAATGTCGGGGTGCCGGCCACGCCGCAGTAGGCGCTGTGGCCGGCGATGCTCAGGGTGATTCGGTCGTGCAGCTGCGATTGCGGCTTGACCGTCGAGAAGTGCAGGGCCTGCACCGCAAGCGTGACGGGCGCCTTGGCGCCTTGGACGCTGTAGATGCAGGTGGGCCCTTGAGGCGCGTCGACCGGATTGCCGACGGGCTTGCCGACGATCGTCTGGGCCTCTTCGCGAGTGACAAGCGTGCAGGGGTCAAGCGTCTTTGCACCCGAGGCGTTGACCTCGTCGTCGACGCTCCCCGAGGGCTGGCGTGCCTTGAAGGGGCTGCTCTGGCTGGGGATGATCTTGCCGGCGCCCAGCGCCTGGGGCACAGGGTGAACGTCGCGCGCGGTCTGCACCGGCGCGTGCCCGTTATCTGCCGAGGCGGAGCCTGTCGTGGTCGAGGAGCTATTGGTCGAAGAGCCGCCGCACGCGCCCAGCAGCAGTGCAGCGACCGCGGCGAGCAACGCGCCCGTTCCCGCACGGGCAAGACCGCCGGCATGCGACCCAAGACCCCCAACTTCGGAATGGGCCTGAGTCGTGTGGAGGAGCGTCCGCGCCCGTGGGCAAGGACGCTTCGCGCCTGAGCTCATGTTCACGAGCCCGGCGCGAACAGCACATCGACCCAGTAGTTCGCGGCGTTGTAGCTACTGCTGGGGAAGGTGGGACTCGTAGCGTATTCGTAGACCCCGTTGGGGCTGATGCCGTTCGCGAGTGCCTGCAGTGGCGGATTGCTCAGCCCTGCGGAGCTGAACGCGGCAGAGGTCGCCGAGTAGTGTCCGCTGGGAGCGAGGTAGCCGGCGACATAGGTGGCTCCGGCCGTGATCGGCACAGGTTCGGAGAACGTGACCTGCTGCCAGCCGGAGGCGGTTTCGTTTGTGAAGGTTGCGGAGGCGAGCAGTGTCCCGGTCGAGCTCCACACGCTGCCGACGTGCGTGCCTGTGTTGGCAGCGGCCTTGTAGAAGCGGATTCCGGTCACAGACCCGTTCACTTCCGAGCTGAACTTGACGCCGACCTCGATCGAGTTGGGATCGCCCGCGTCGAGGGTTTCCGGTGTGGCGAAGTCGAAGATCGTGTTACGCGGTGTGACCGCTTTCGAAGCTTCCGACTGCGGTCCGGTGCCGAGCACGTTGCTCGCCGCGATCTTGAAGGTGTAGCTCGTGCCGTTCGTCAGCCCGGTGACCACCACATTCTGTGTCGAGGCGCCCACGCTCACAGGGGTTTGCGCGGCCGAGCCGATGTAGGGGGTCACGGTGTAGCCGGTGATCGGGCTGCCGTCGTTGTTCGGAGCCGTCCAGCTCACCAGGGCCTGTCCCGTTGCCGGACTTGCAGTCACACCTTCGGGTGCTTCAGGTGCGCTGGCCGCCGAAGGCGCAAACAGCACGTCAACCCAGTAGTTGGTCGCGTTGAAGCTGCTGTTGGGGAAAGTAGGCGTCGCGCTGTAGGCATATACGCCGTTGGCACTCGTTTCGTTCGCAAGCGCTTGCAGCGGCGGGTTGCTGGTGCCTACTGGCGAGAACGCGGCAGAGGTTGCCGAGTAGTGCCCGTTGGGAGCGAGATAGCCGGCGACATAGGTGGCGCCGGCCTTGACGGCGACCGGGGTGGAGAACGTGACCTGCTGCCAGCCGGAGCCACTTTCGCCGGTGAAGGTGGCGGAGGCAAGCAGTGTGCCAGTCGAGCTCCACAGGCTGCCGATGTGCGTGCCGGTG
>DATHNH010000018.1:0-2100 GCA_035486255.1 Solirubrobacteraceae bacterium
GGTCATCACCTTCGCCACGCTGGCGATCGGCACAGGCGTGGCGGCCCCGAAGCTGCCCAGGCTGCCCAGCCCCTCGACCTCTATCGCCGCCTGGCCTTCGCTGGGCCAGGCGAGCACGGGCGCGCGTCCGGGAAGGCGCACATAGGCGGACAGCGTGCGATGGGCGACGAGTGGCGGCGTAGCCTCGGTCGTGACCCTGCGCACCGCCGCAAGCAGCAGCAGTGCCACAGCGAGCGCGCCGATCGCCAGCCATCGGTGATATCGACGGCCTGCGCTCACAACCGCTCGCTGCGCCGTCGTCGCCACAGCTGCAAAACGGTAGCGCAAGGGATGGAGGGAATTGACGCTCCCCGAATGTAGATCTTCTTGACGGAGTCGCACATGTGCGACTCCGGGTAGGGCCGCATGCGGCCCTACCGGCCGTGCCGCATGCGGCACGGCCCCCCCGATATGGATGTGGACATCGAGGCCTCAGCAAAGAGGATCGGCAAGCGAGCAAAAGGTTTCCGGCGTGGGTCTCCGGATGTTGCGCCAGGCAACGCCCGGTAGTCGACGTAGCCCACTTTCGCTGCTCCAGTCGACGCCACCCGCGTCCGGGACGACCGAGTCGATGAGTTCGTCCCCCGTATGCACAAAGGTGAACTTCGCACGCTGCGCGCCGTGACCGGCGAGCCGGTAGCGCGTCCACCGATCCAAATGCGGGTTGGCCGACGGATCGCAGTCGTGCAGATACGCGTATAGCCATCCACCCAGCAACGTCGGCGAGAGAAACGCGTGTTTGCACGTGGCGCCGGCCCCGGAGGTGACCTGGTCGATCAGCGTCGGCGAGCCTCCCAGTCGCTGCAGCCACAGGCTCGTCACGCCAAAAGATTCGGAGCCGCTCGTCGTGGTGTAGGCGATCTGTCGGCCATGCAGCGTGAGCCCGTCGATCGTGCCAGTCAGCCCCTTGGGCCAATGTCCGGCCTCGCCGGAGCCACGCCCCCGCGAGGCCGGGAGCGCCACGGAGCGTGCCCGCGCGCTGCCGATCCGCCACTGAAGGAGACTGTCCGGGCGAAGGCGCCCTGCAGCGTGGTTGCGTCGCAGGAACACGAGCAGACCGTCCCAGATCGCCGGCTCGTGCACCGAGGAGCCGGGCGCGGCCAGCATCCGCTCGGCGGCGGCGACTACGCCGAGGCGAAGCGCGTAGATGTGGCAGCCCAGAAATGCGTCGGTGTCCGAGCAACGCGAATAGACCGCCGTCACACCCGAGCCGTCCGGCCCCAGCTCGACATCGAACGGCGAGGCCCGCTCGGGCACAGGCGCAAGCGAGATCGCGCCGCTTGGCGAACGCAGCACCAGCGCATACGCGTTCGTGGCGGCATCCGCGCGACTCCAGGCGGCCCAACCGCCGTAGGCCGCCACCATCGAGCCGCGCGCGTCGAGCAGCGTCGGCGTCGGCGCGTCAGCCCGAGCGATCGTGCCCGCGAGCACCAGAGTCGATGTCACCAAACCGATCAGAAGGCGCCGAACCGCTCGACGGCGAGCCTGCCGCGCGCCAAGCGGCCACGCGGCAATTGGGACCGAGCGGGTCGACCGGCGTTTTGTGAGATGCGCGGACACGAGCTGACTTTCCGTTTATCTTGTCAAGCGTGAGCCTCGAACGGAAGCCGTCGCAGCCGGCCCAGGCTACGCTTGACCGATGATTCGACGGCTTGCCATCACGTGGGTGCTCAACACCGTCGCCCTGTTCGTGGCCACCTTGCTGCTGTCGGGACTGAGCTACGGAAGCGACTGGTGGGTGCTGCTGATCGCGGGGTTCGTGTTCACATTGGTGAACTTCTTCTTGAAGCCCGTCCTGGCGATCCTCTCGATACCGTTCATCATCGTCACGCTCGGGATCTTCTATTTCCTGATCAACGTCCTCATGCTGTACCTGACGCATTGGATCGTCCCGCAGTTCACGATCGCAAGCTTCTGGTGGGCGGTGCTCGCGGCGATCATCGTCAGCTTTGTCAATTGGGTCCTGCGCGAGCTGGTCGAGTCCCCACGCGAAGATCCAACCCCTTTGCGCTGACAGGCTATAGCGGTGACAGACGAAGAGGAGCTTCTGAGTGTTCCCGA
>DATHNH010000019.1:0-3558 GCA_035486255.1 Solirubrobacteraceae bacterium
CAGCGGGCGGTTGAAGATCGGCTCGAGCACCGTGCGAACCGCCGACTCCATCTCGTCCACCCGGGTGTTCGCCGGGACCCAACCCGACTCGACGTGCAGCAGCGCCACGCGCCGGTAGTCGCGATCAAACACCGCCAGGAAGTTTTCGGCGAGGTAGTGCTGGTCGCTCGGGTCGAGGGTGCCCATGATGCCGAAGTCGATCGCCGCATAGCGGGGATTGCCCGGGTCCGACAACAGCACGAAGATATTGCCGGGATGCATGTCGGCATGAAAGAAGTTATGTCGGAACACCTGCGTGAAAAAGATGCGTACGCCATTCTCGGCCAGCTTCGCGATGTCGGCACCGACGCCACGCAGGCGCTCCATGTCGGAGATGGGGACCCCATGGATGCGCTCCATGACCATGACTTCGAGCCGGCAGAAGTCGAAGTAGACGTCCGGCACGTAGAGCAGATCGGAGCCCGCGAAATTGCGCTTCAGCTGCGCGGCGTTGGCCGCCTCGCGCATCAGGTCGAGCTCGTCGAGTATGGTTTTCTCGTACTCCGCGACGATTTCAAGCGGCCGCAACCGCCGCGCGTCGCTCCAATACGAATGCGCGAGGCTCGCCAGCGCATATAACACTTCCAGGTCGCGCTCGATCCGGTCGCGCATGCCGGGACGCAGCACCTTCACCACGACCTCTTTCCCATCCAACAACCGTGCTACGTGCACCTGCGCGATGGAGGCGGCGGCCAGTGGCGTCTCATCGAACTCCGCGAACACCTCGGTGAGGGGCCGGCCGTAGGCGCGCTCGATGCTCTCCCGGGCGATCGAGCCGGGAAATGGCGGTACGCGGTCCTGTAGTTTCGCCAGCTCGTCGGCGATGTCCTCCGGCAACAGGTCGCGCCGGGTGGATACCGCCTGGCCGAACTTCACGAAGATCGGGCCGAGCTCCTCGAGTGCGAGCCGCAACCGCTCGCCACGACTGGCGCGGCGGCGACGCTCGAACCAGATGCCGGGTGAGAGGAAAAACAGGAAGCGTAGCGGCCTGTACAGGTGAGTGGCGCGGACGAAATCATCCAGGCCATGTTTGAGGAGTACGCGCTGGATCTGTAGGAGCCGCGCGAGCACGCGCAGCTTCACTGGCGAGCCACCCGCTTCACTGTGTGCCGCCGCGTTTCTGGCTGAGCAGAGAGATCCGCGCCTCGAGGCGATCGACGTCCTCGCGCACGGCATCCACCCCACGGAGGAACTGCTCGCCCTCGTTTCGCGGCACGAGATCGTGCCGTTCATGGCCGAGGTACTCCGCGATGTTCTCGACGGTGGTAGTCGCGGCCTTGCGTGTCCAGCCGAAGGCCATGCGGGCGAGACGCCCGACCTGGTGGGCGGGCACGTCACTCACGACGAGCGACAGCTCCTCTTCGAGATCCGGCCGCAGCAGCAGGACCAGCTCCCGGAATTTCTGGGCGAGCTCGGCGTCGCCGCGGATCTCCACGTCGCCCCGCTGGAGCACGGCTTCGGGAGTAGCGCCGCCGAGGGCCAGAAGCCCGAAGGGGCCGCCGACGATTTCCGCGTCAGCTCCGGCGTCGCCACGGGTGATGCGCAACGTGCTTCCGTTCGACTCCACCAGCAGGCGCGTGATCTCACGGACCTCGACGGCCACGCTCCGCCCCGTCAGCTCGGCACAGAGCTGCTGTGCGCGCGGCGAGCGGGGCAGGCCGCGGTTCAGCACGTTTTCTATTGTGGCGGTCAGCATGGCTCGGCTCCGGTGCGGCGCCGATCCTATACCTCGCCTCGAGGGGGGGCTAGTGCTCTAGTGCTCCCGATCCCGGCGCAGGGCGCGTGCGCTTCGCGGGGTGCGATCGGGCTCCGTGGGGTCGTCGTCCCGGCAGCCGGAGCTGACGAGGAACCCATAGAACGCTCTCAGACACGAGAGCGACACGCTGATGTATTCGCGGACGTCCTCGTCCGTCGCACTGACGAGCGTGCGCTGCTTGGTTTCGATGAGCCAACGGTCGAGTGACTCGAGATCGGCGTGGTAGGCCACGAGCACCTCTTTCGGCAGAGCATGCTGCGCGCATAGGACGTCGACGAAGCGTCGGATGACGTCGGCCGAGATCCCCTCCCACGGGTCGGTCGCGCGCGTCGCGACATTGATCTGCTCGATGCTCCCGTTGGTTCTCTTCATGATCCCTCACGCATCAGGTTGCCGATATTGCCGGCGCGTCCGGGCGGCGGCGTATGTCAAACGCGCGGTTAGTCATAATCGGCCGCCCGCGCGATGTTGGTCTGCATGGATGTTGGGGGCCCCGGTGTTGTCTTCCCAAGCAGCACACTCTAGTCTGCGCGCCCGTCGCAGTCGTGCGACTCAGTTCACACGCGCGGCGAACGGTGCGCGTGCCACCGGTGTTTTCGCATCCATGTTGGATGCAGTCGTTCGTAACAGACGCCGTTAGCCCTATGAGCCGGCGGTGGGGCGCGGCTATAGTCCGCCCAACGCTCCAGCTTTAGCCGCCGGAGCGCGCCGCGGCGGCCGGCACCGCAGTTTCGTTTGAAAGGAGATCTGTCAAACAACTATCGACTTGGGCGAGGTAGTCCGACAGCAGGCTGCGGGCCTTGACGGTGAGCGTCACGAAGTCCCGGCGCCCGTCGCGGGCGTCCGGGGTGCGGTCGACGTAGCCCCCGGTGGCGAGCTCGCCGATCCGGCGCAGCGAGGTGGTCGCCGACACTCCGGGAATGGAGATGGTGAGCGCGGAGACCGACAGCTTCTGGTTGCTCTGCTCGGCGCGGAGTAACTCCAGCAGCAGCTCCCAGGCCACCTCATCGAGCTTGTGACTGTTGTAACGATCGCGGACCCGGCGCAGTTGCTCGATGGTGTCGAGTACTGAGACCTTGGTCCGCTGACCCGATGGCAACGGCGCCACGTTCTGGAACGATTCCCGCGACAGATCGTTCTGGCGTGCGCCGGTCGAAGCGTTCCGGCCGCCCGGCTCGGCCAGTCTGCGCAACTCGCCCGTCAACTCTTCGGCATGACGGATGAGTTGCACGACATCCGGAGCGCTCGCCATGAATGCGCGGCGGTCCTGGCGCGCGCGCTCGAGCGCGCGAGTGACGGTGTCGATGATTTCGGCGGGCCGGATCGGCTTCACGAGAAAGTCGTGGGCGCCGCTGCGAAGCGCACCCACGGCGGACTCGAGTGACGGCCGGGCTGTCAGAAGCAGAACACGAGGTACCGGTCTGTTGAGACCGAGGGTAGTGAGGGCGTCGGCGAACTCGAGACCGCTCATGTGAGGCATGTAGAGGTCGCTGACGACGACGGCGATCTCTTCACGTGCGGCGACGGTCGCGAGTGCCTGTTGCGGATCGCCGCTGACGGAGCACTTGAATCCGGCACCGCTCAGCACACCCTCCAGGAATGTGAGTGTGGTGAGGTCATCATCGAGTAGCAGCACTTCCTCGGTCATGGGCACGGGCAACGTTGGTGGAGACGCGGATAGGGTCCCTGGCTCGGTCGCGACACTATGGAAAGTCAAAGCAAGATGAATTCGGTCGACACAGTACCTGTCATTGTAGCCGCCC
>DATHNH010000020.1:0-8620 GCA_035486255.1 Solirubrobacteraceae bacterium
GCGCTTGGCATTGCGCCCCGCGAGCATTAGCGCCGCCGAGCCGGCCGTCAACGCGCAGAGGAACGCGAGCGCGACACCCACCACCAGCAGCAGACCGAAGCCGCGCACCATCGGCACCGGCGAGAGCATCAGCACGAGCAGGCCACCGATGCTGGCAAGCACTGCCGTGGCGATCGTCGGGACGCCGTGCAGCGCGGCGTGGCGAATCGCCTCCAACGTATCGCTCGCGCCATCGGCGCGCGCCTCGTCGACCCGCGATTGAAACTGGATCGCATAGTCGACGGACAGTCCGACCAGGACCGGCAGCACGGCCACCGAGGCCATCGTCAGCGACGCGCCCGAGAGCGCGAGCACGCCGAACGTCAGCGACGCGGCCAGCATCGCCACCGCGAGTGGCAGCAGGCGCGGACGGCCCTTGAAGATGAGGCTGAGGACCAATCCCATGACGAGCAGCACGGCGACGAGCAGCAACTCGATCGAGTGAGAGATCGAGCTCGTCACGTCGCTCACGATCACGGGCTCGCCGGTGACCAGATAGCTCTCGCCGTTCGCCAAGTGCCACTGGCTCATCCCCACCGCCTGGCGGATCAGGCCGATCGTGTGGGAGCGCTGGGCTTCTGAGAGACCCGCCTTCAGACGTACCGAGACGAGCGCGGCTTCGTGACTCGGGAAGAGATAGGCAAAGCGCTGATTGGGGGTACCCGACGGCTTGGAGGGATCGAACACGACCTTCGAGACGAATTCGTGATCGTCGAGGCTGGGGGCGCTGTTCAGGCCATAGCGGATGGCAAGCGCACTGACTTCGGCGGCGAAGCCGGCCATCGTCGCCTTGCGCGCTTCGGCGCCGAGCGCGGTTGCTTCATGCGCGCCGAGACCGCGTGCGATCGCCTTGCGGTAGACGATGCTCTGTGCCTGCTTCGCCTGTGCTTCGGCCCGAGCGCTGCGCGCGGCCAGCGTTTCGTCCACCCAAAAGGCCGCCTCGTTCAGAAACGTCCCGGGACCGAATACCACCTTGACGGTTTTGCTGCGCGTGAGCTGCCCGCATGGTCCGTCGACGCCTCCCTCTTGACGGAGCGCCGTCGACGGGAGACTCGGCGAGAGGCATCCCTCGAGCCCGACCAGGCGATCGATGTCAGAGCTGAGGACCAGCTTGCGCAGATCTCCCTTGACGAGCACCTCGACCGGCTCTTCGCCGAAGTGCTTGTAGAAGCTCTGCGTGTCCTTGTAGGTGGCGCTCGAGCTTCCGACGAGCGTATCCGTCGCGGCCGTGGGACGCAGACTGAGCGCGGCGATCGCACACGCGACGCCGATCGCGCCGAACAGGCCGAGCGTGAGCAGCGGGCGACGCGCCGCACGCAGCGCCAACCTGGAAAACAGTCGCCCCATGGTCACAATCGAAGGCTAGTCAATCGCGGAGCGTCGACAAGCCACCAGGCGGACAGATCGCCGCTCCCCGGAGGCGAACAGATCGCTTCCGGAGGCGGACAGGTCATCGTTTCCGCCGAGCACGCCCGACCGTTGTGTGCTCGGTGCATACAGAGGGAGGACTCGAGCCGGGGACGACGAGGCGTCCGCCTGCTACTCCATGCCGAGGGGGCCCTGTGATTCGCCCGAGAGGAACTGCCTGACGAACGGGTTTTCGGAGTCGAACAGCTCCGCGGCCGGACCGGACTCGACGATGCGCCCACGCCACAGCACAGAGATGTGCTCGGCGACGCGACGGGCCGACATGATGTCATGGGTGATCACGACGTAGGTGCCGCCGTTCTCCTCGTGAACCTCTTTGATCAGTTCGCAGAGCAACGCGGTGCGAACCGGATCCAAACCTGAGTCGGGCTCGTCGAAGAGGACGATCTCGGGGTCGAGCACGAGCGAGCGGGCGAATCCCGCGCGCTTGCGCATCCCGCCGGAGAGCTCGTTGGGCATCTTCTCGCCGGCGTCGCCGAGCCCAACCTCGCGCATGCGCCTGTGAACGATCTCGGCGATCTCCTCTTCGCCCTTCTCCGTGTGCTGGCGCAGCGGGAACGCGATGTTGTCGTAGAGATTCATCGAGCCGAACAAGGCACCGTCCTGGAAGAGGACGCCGAACTTCTTGCGAATCTCGAACAGGTCGGCATCGGGCAAGCTCGGGATCGAGTGACCCTGCACGATCACGTCACCCTCGTCGGGATAGAGCAGTCCGACGATGTGCTTGATGCATACCGACTTGCCCGTGCCCGAGGGACCGAGGATCATCGAGATCTGGCCCTCTGGCAGACCCATGTTGAGGCCGCGCAGCACATGGTTCGAGCCGAAGGACTTGTGGACTCCCACGAACTCGATCGCGTCCGGGAGACCGGTCGGCCGGTTGGCACCGGTGTGGAACTCGAACTCGCCGCTCTCGTCTTGCCTGTCTGTCTTGGAGGGCTCATCCCCTCCACCGGGAGCCTGCTCTCGCGTGGCCACGGTCACCCCCCGATCGGTGCTTTTGGATTGGCTCCCCAGAAGATCTGGGTGCCTAGCATCCCGATCAGGTGCACGAAGATGATGTTGAGCACCATCGACTTGGCGGTAGCGGTACCCACGCCCACCGGTCCCCCACTCGCGTTGTAGCCGTAGTAACAGCCCACGAGCACGATCGCAGTGGCCATGAACATAGCCTTGATCAGGCTGTACAGGAAATCTGGCGGGTTTTGGAACTGCCAGAAGATCAGCAGGTAGCCACCTGCGGAGACAGTGGCAACCTGCTGGACGACGGCGATGTAGGAGGCTAGGAAAGCCGCGCCGACTCCGGCCAGGTACATGAACGGGAGTACGACCCAGGCGGCGAGCAGACGGGTGGCGCAGAGGAAGGTCATCGAGTTGATGCCCATCACCTCGAGCGCGTCGATCTCGTCGGAGATGCGCATCGCGCCGAGCTCGGCGACGATCCCGGTGCCGACCTTGGCGGCCATCATGTAGCCGAACGCGTAGGGAATGATCTCACGCAGATCGCACCACGCCGTGAACACGCCGGCATAGGCCGGCGCACCTTGAGCCTCGAGGAAATAGGCACCCTCGATGCCGCACTCCAAGCCGAGCACGAACATCAGAGCCCAGATGATCAGCGTCGAGGAGACGATCAAAATACCCGCCTGGCGTAGTGACTCGCCAAAGAAGCGGAATACGCGCAAGCCCCATACGTCGCGGACGACGTTGCCGGCGAAACGACCGAACTCGCCTGTGGAGGCAAGCAGTTCGCGCGGTGTGACAAGCAGTTCGTTGGGGGTGCTCACTTGATGACCAGAATGTTGGGGTGCGTGGCGAGCAGCAACTGGGTGTAGGCATAGTCGAACGCGAAAATCGCGAGGAAGGTAACGACGACAGCCTGGTTGACAGCTCGGCCCACGCCCTCGGCACCGCCTGAGGCGGTCATGCCCTTGTAACAGCAGACGATCGCGATGATGGCGCCGAAGATGGTCGTCTTCAGTGCCGATCCCCAAAGGTCGGTAGTCGAGGCGTTCGCGAACAGCGTGTCCCAGAACGGACCGAGTGGCTGCCCGTTGACGAGCTCTGCGAGGACACCCCCGAACAGGCCGAACAGGATCGCGTAGACGTTGAACAGGCCGGTGACGAGCATTAGGGCGAGGAAGCGCGGGACGACGAGATTCTTGACTGGGTCCACGCCCAGCACCTGGAGCGCGTCGAGCTCCTCACGGATCTTGCGCGCGCCGAGATCGGCCGTGATCGCCGTACCGGCCACACCGGCGAGCACGATCGCGGTCACGTTGGGGCCTATCTCGCGGATTGCCGCGAGCACGAAGATCCCGCCGAGACGATCCAAGGCGCCGAAGATCGTCAGGAAGTTGGCCGCCTGCAAGCCCGGCGCGGCGTAACAGATGGCGACTGTGGAGACCAGTAGCGGAAACCAGCAGAGACGTAGGGCGAACAGGAACTGCGAAACGAACTCGCCGCCGTATGGGTAGGGCGGACGCACGGCAGAGACAATCGTCCTGCCGGTCAGGATCATCATGTCCCCGATTTCCTCGAGTAGACCCCTCGTCGGTAGAAAGGCCCGCTCGGCTGCGCTGCGCACCATCTGACAACCCCTCCTCGGGGGACGCCCACGTCTGCGCCCCCAACTGTACTGACCCGCGTCTCCAACTCTACGCGATCGGCAGGCCGAACGCCAGCGGCAGCGCGGACTCGATGCGCCCGCAGGCCGGCGCGGGCGCCATTGGCGTCTCCAACCGAGCGCCGACGGAGCTGCAAGCCCCGCGCCAGCGGCGCTGATATGGTGGCCCTCGCTGTGAGGGTGGGAAAGCCGCTTCCGGGGGTATCGTTCGTCGTGTGCGGCGCGCTGCTTGCCGCGCTGATCAGCGGATGCGGCGGGACTCCGCGCAACGCCCGCGAAGTGGCGCGCACATACCCGGTGGAAGTCCTGGCGGTCCGCTTCCCCGCAAAGCAGGCGATCGCGCGTGACACGCGCTTCACGCTGATCGTACGCAATGCGGGCGTCCGCACGATTCCCAACGTGGCCGTGACGCTCGACTCGTTCTATTACTCGAGCACGCATCCGAAACTGGCGGTGAACAAGCGACCTGTATGGATCGTCAACACCGGGCCGGGAGCGTTCGTGACCGACCCACCGGTGCAGACCGAGGAAGTCAACCCGCCCGGCGGCGGCGAAACCGCGTTCGTGAATACGTGGGCGCTCGGCGCTCTGGCGCCGCACGCGAGCCGCGCCTTCGTGTGGCGCGTGACGCCGGTCAAGGCCGGGGTTCACACGGTGCACTACACCGTGGCGGCGGCGCTCGACGGCAAGGCGCACGCGCGCCTGGCCGGCGGCGGGCTGGCGACCGGGTCGCTCACGGCTGCGATCGCACCCGCGCCCCCGCCAACGCATGTGAACCCCGAAACGGGCCTGATCGAGCCGGGACGGCCCCCCGTCGCCACAACCGAACAACCGGCTTCTCCTTAGTTCTGCTCGTAGTTGGCAGCGGCGCATGCGCCGCTGCCCGGGGCGCGCATGCGCGCCCCGTCTCGGGGGAAGAACGTGGCGCATGCGCCACGTTCCGAGACGGTGCATGCACCGTCTCGCGGGGCGCGCATGCGCGCCCCGTACATCCAGGCAGTGCCTTGGGTGATGCTCCCCGGAAAAGCTGTCCTCTCGCGCGCGGGAGACGGCCGGACACGGCCGGACACGACCACAGACGACTCCCGCGCTTCGCTACTGGACCGTTTGGCCGCGTGTCGAAAGATCGCGGGTCAGCTTTCGCCAGTTGAGCGATACCTCCGCACGCGCTGGGGGCTACGATGCGAAGCCGCCCCATGCCTAGGATAAAACAGGAGGAGTCGAGCTTAGCCATGCCAAAGAGCCGCCAGCAGAACGTGACAGCCGCGCAGTGGAGCGCCAACGGGAGCGCGCTCGGCTCGCTTGACCTGACCCTTCCCGGCAACCAGATCTTCGCGTCCAACGTGTTCAGCGTGGCGGTGCAGCGGCGCCGTCTGCCCAAGCACGTGTTCAAGGCGCTGCAGCGCACGCTCGAGCGCGGCGAGGCGCTCGACACGACGCTCGCCGACGCCGTCGCGCAAGCGATGAAGGAATGGGCGATGGAGAAGGGCGCCACCCACTACACCCACTGGTTCCAGCCGCTGACGGGATCCACCGCCGAGAAGCACGACTCCTTCTACGGCCCCGCTAGCGACGGCTCGGCGATCGCCGAGTTCTCCGGCAAGGAGCTGATCCAGGGTGAGCCTGACGCTTCCTCGTTTCCCACCGGCGGTATCCGCGCCACGTTCGAGGCGCGCGGCTACACCGCCTGGGATCCCACCTCCCCCGCATTCATCCTCGAGAATCCCAACGGCGCGCTGCTGTGCATCCCGACGGCGTTCACCTCCTGGACGGGCGAGGCGCTGGACAACAAGATCCCGCTGCTGCGCTCGATGGACGCGCTCTCGCGCGCGGCCGTCGGGGCATTGGAGCTGCTCGGCATCGAGGACGCAGCGCGCGTGTTCACGACGATCGGCTGCGAGCAGGAGTATTTCCTGATCGACGAGCAGTACTACTTCGAGCGGCCTGACCTGCTCACCACCGGGCGCACGCTGTTCGGTGCCAAGCCGCCGAAGGGCCACGAGCTCGACGACCACTACTTCGGCTCGATCCCCGAGCGCATCCTCGCGTACATGCTCGAGTGCGAGGTGGAGCTGGCGAAGCTCGGCGTGCCGATCAAGACGCGCCACAACGAGGTCGCGCCGAACCAGTACGAGGTCGCACCGATCTTCGAGAACTCCAACGTCGGCGCCGACCATCAGATGCTGACGATGCAGATCCTGCAGAACACCGCGCGTCGCTATGGCCTCGTTTGCCTCCTACACGAGAAGCCGTTCGCGGGCGTGAACGGGTCGGGCAAGCACAACAACTGGTCGATGGGCACCGACACCGGTCTGAACCTGCTCGATCCGGGCGACACACCCGAGGCGAACCTCAAGTTCCTGTTCTTCTGCACGGCCGTGATCCAGGCGGTCAACAAGCATCAGGCGCTGTTGCGTGCCTCGATCGCAAACGCCGGCCAGGACCACCGCCTCGGCGCGAACGAGGCGCCGCCGGCGATCATCTCGATCTTCCTCGGCGCCGACCTCGAGAGGGTGTTTGCGGCGATCGAGTCGGGCAAGGCGCAGGCATCCAAGCCGGGGTCCTTCCTCGGCCTGGGCACGCCCGTGCTGCCGCCGCTGCCGCTGCACGGCGGCGACCGCAACCGCACGAGCCCGTTCGCGTTCACCGGCAACAAGTTCGAGTTCCGCGCGCTCGGCTCGAGCCAATCCCCGGCACTGCCCAACACGGTCCTGAACACGATCGTGGCCGAGTCGATCGATGAGCTGTCCGACAAGCTGAAGACGGCGCTCAAAGCATCGGGGGCGACGCTCGAGAAGGCCGTGGCGAAGGTCGTCAAGGAGGTGTGGTCGGCCAACAAGCAGATCGTGTTCGACGGCGACGGCTACTCCGAGGCGTGGCACGTCGAGGCCGAGAAGCGCGGCCTCGAGAACCTGCGCACGACCCCCGACGCGCTGCCCTGGCTCGTGGACAAGCAGACAGTCGCTGCGTTCAAGAAGTACAAGGTGCTCTCCAAGCGCGAGCTGGAGTCGCGCCTGGAGGTGTTCACCGAGCAGTACGCGGTCAAGCTCAACATCGAGTCCGAGACCGCGGCTCAGATCGCTCGCACGATGTTGCTGCCGGCGGCGGTGCGCTACCTGATCGAGCTGAAGGCAACCGGTCTCGAGGAGCTGGTCGCAGAGGTCGAGCCACTGGTGAAGGAGTTCCAATACGCGCTCGTCAAGCTCGAGGACGCCAATCTGAGCGACAACCAGCCGGACAGCTCGGCGATGAAGTGGGCGACCTACATGCGCGACACGGTGATCGGAGCGATGGACGACGTGCGTGACGTGGCCGACCGCTTGGAGAAGCTGGTGGCCGACGATCTGTGGCCGCTGCCGAAGTACTCGGAGATGCTGTTCATCAAGTAAAGCGCGGGCGCAGCCATCGGGGGCAGTCCTTTGGCCTGCCCCCGGGGCGCTGTTATGTGTCTCGCTGTGGCATGCCCCGCGAGCGCGCGTGACCTGTTCCATGCATTGTCTTTCGATAAGGCCGCACACGCGCGCGGGGCCACCCCTCCGCGCAAGCACCAAGCACACCCACCCAAACATTCTCATAGATGTGTCAAGGTTGCGCTGAACGCTGCTAGCATCCGATCGCATGGGCCAGCGCGACTACCTACAGGCCGTGCGCAGCAAAGTCGTCGTCTACGACGGCGGCATGGGCGCGACGCTCGAGCAGTTCGATCTGACCGCCGAGGACTACGGCGGCTTGCAGGGCAAGTGCCACGAGGCGCTCGTGCTCAACCGCCCCGACGTGATCGAGGGCGTGCACGCCTCGATGTTGGAGGCTGGAGCTGAAGTCCTCGAGACTGACACCTTCCAGGCCTCGCGCCTGAAGCTCGACGAGTGGGGCTTGGCCGACTACACGGTCGAGATCAACACCAAGGCCGCCGAAATCGCACGCAGGGCCGCCGGCGAGCACCGCTTCGTGGCCGGCTCGATCGGGCCCACAGGATTCCTGCCGGCATCGGACGATCCGACACTCGGCCAAATCTCCTTCGGGGAGCTCGTCGAGGTCTTCACCGAGCAGGCGGAGGGCCTGATCGACGGCGGGGTCGACCTCTTGATCATCGAGACGGCCCAGGACATCCTCGAGGTCAAGGCCGCCGTGTTCGGCGCTCGCGCGGCCTTCGAGAGCAGCGGCAAGAGCCTGCCGATCCACGCCTCCGTGTCGCTGCTTCCCAACGGCGGCAAGATGCTGCTCGGCACCGACATCTCCGCGGTCCTGTGCACCTTGGAGGCGCTGAAGGTGGACGTGATCGGCTTGAACTGCTCGACCGGCCCGCAGGACATGCGCGACGCGATCCGCTTCCTGGGCGAGTTCTGCCCAGTGCCGGTGGCGTGCATTCCCAACGCAGGGTTGCCGCTGCAAGGCCCCGACGGCGAGACGATCTTCCCCGAGCAGCCCGAGCCGCTCGCCGAGGCGTTGGAGGAGTTCGTGGAGCGCTACGGCGTGGGTGTGGTGGGCGGCTGCTGCGGCACGACCCCCGAGCACATTCGTGCGATC
>DATHNH010000021.1:0-3995 GCA_035486255.1 Solirubrobacteraceae bacterium
TGCGAGCCCCGGAGTAGCTGAACGCGCCGGTCACGAGGTCCAGTCCTGTGTCTGTGCTCATGTCTGCTCTCCTGGCGGTCGTGATGGCAGCAGTGCCTCGAGTAGTGGTGCGTAGCGCTCGCCGAGGGCCAGCAGCGACTCCGCGCGGGCGTGTCCGCCCTCCAGGTGACCGAGCATGTCAACGCCCAGGTACAGCGCGACGACCGCGAATGCCACGTCGCCGGCCGGCAGCATCGACTCGAACGGAGATCCCGAGAGCAGCTCCCGCAGCTTGCTCTCGACCATGTCGATCCATGGCTGTATGCGGGCCACCACTTCTGCCCCCAGCTCGGCATCGGTGACGCCGCCGGCGACCATCTCGCCGAGCACGGTCACGTATCCGTTTTGGAGGTCCTCGGCGTAGATCTCGCGGGCGAGGCTTGCCAGCTCGGGGATCGTTTGCGCCCGTTCGAACGCTGGACGATAGGCGCGCATCCGGCGGGCGCTCACCAGGTCGAGGGCCGCCAAGAGCGCCTTCTGGACGCTGCCGAAGTGATAGAAGATCAGCGCCTGGTTGAAGCCACCGCTGTCGGCTATCTCGCGCGCGCTCGCACCGGCAAACCCCCGTACCTTCAGGGTAGCCATGGCTGCCTCCGCGATCTTGAGCTTCGTGCCGGCGAGAGCCTGCGGAGCGCCCTTGACGGTCACCCGTATCGGCGTCTCTTTGCCCGTGGCTTGCATGATCGACTCCATA
This sequence comes from Solirubrobacteraceae bacterium, assembly GCA_035486255.1. Lineage (GTDB taxonomy): Bacteria > Actinomycetota > Thermoleophilia > Solirubrobacterales > Solirubrobacteraceae > Palsa-744. Next base: position 734 of record DATHNH010000021.1, read on the forward strand.
GCGAATAGTTTAGCACCCGCTCAAAGCAAATGCTCAATTCACAGTCTCGGCGGTTCCGCCTTGCGTGTCTTGTCGACCGCAGCGATTAGAGCTTGCGCAAGAGCAGTTCGATCGCCGGGATGTGCCCCTCGGCCATCGATATGACCGAGTAAACAACGAACGCGGCGAAAGTCACGAGCCAGAGACCTTGGCGCGCTGTCCAGAAGAACAGCTCGCGCTCAGCCTTGCGCGATTTCAGCGACGACTTTGGTTTCCGCGAGCCGAACTGCATGACGACGCTCAGCCACTCTCTCCCACTGATGCCGCAACCTTGCTGATGACCTCTGCGGAGTCGAGGCTCATCCTGTGGCGAGCCTCCTCGCGCACCCCATCCCATCTAGTCTCCCAGGGCTTGAGGCCGCCATAGCGGTTGTTAGAACGCTTACCGAACGCTCCAAGCATTCCAGCGACGCCCCTGCTCTTCTTCTCGATCTCAAGCGAATCCGCAAGCTCGGAGGTGTAGAACCACTCGCCTGGATGATCAGCGAGATACTCCATGAGTCTACGGTGCTGGCTATGGCTCTCGCGATACATTTGCTCGACAAGAGCCGCATCGAGCGTGACAGTGGGCGCTGCGGCAGGTAGCGCTGGAGGTGCGTCTTCATCCTCCAGCTCTGCTAGCCGCTTATAGATGGCCGGAGCCCACTGAGAAGGGACGGGTATGTAGATGAACTCAGGCATTGCGGCCTCCTGAACAGTGTCTTGGTTATGCTTCGCAAGTACTATATAGCATTCAGTAGGAATTTCTCGCCGCTTGTTGGTTCTAGCTCCAGGCCCGCGAGGAGTGCCTCCGCCGGGCTGAAGCCGGAGATGCAGTCGGGAGCATCGGGCCGCCGGTCTGGCAGCGGCTGCCCGCGGAGCTCGATCGGCTAACGCACAAGGAGCGCTCCCACCACGGCGCTCCAGTCACAGGTGCGGGTTCAACGGCTCCTGACGGATCTGTTGGGCGCGTGAGGGCGAGTCTGACCGCTAGGGAAGTCAACGATGCGCTGGCCTCTGCGGTTTTGGCTGACCTGTAGCCCCACCCCTCGAGCACTTCCAGTGCGTGCTCTCGTGCGAGCATCCGGCTTACTCGTCGCCCACCTCATCTCGCCGGGCGCTAGTCAGCCCACCAGTCGCGCTGACCGTCCACGTCCTCGCGCGGATTTTCGCCGAGGTGGGGCGCTCCGAAGACGAGGATCTCGAGGCCTTCCGGTCCGCCCTCGTAGCCTCGCCACGTGCCGGGGGGGACGCGAACTGCGTCCCACTCTTTGACCTCGACGATCTCGTCGTCGAGCTTCATCCGCCCGCTCCCGCGCACGACCACATAGATCTCCTCCTGCTCCTTATGCGTGTGGCCGTATGGGAAGCGATAGTCGGGCGGGATGCGCTGGTAGCAAAGCCCGCACTGCTCGAGCCCGAGCGCCTCGCCTGCATGGCGAAACTCCAGGTCCGGCGCGCCGTCGAAGTTGGACCCGAGATCCTCCAGATCCTCCTTGAGATTCCTGAGCGTGAACGGCACGGCCGCGATCCTACTATTCACCTCCGCCGGTAGGTCGGCGGCAAACCCAGTTTATGTCATCACCTTGTACTTGAGGTGCGTGACGCCGGGCGCCTGGATCGCCCGGACCTGCTCGAGCTCGATCTCGGCGCCCCCGAGGTTGTCGAAGAGGCGAGCGCCGCCCCCGAGCAGCACCGGAACGATGTGGAGCTCGAGCTCGTCCAGGAGCCCCGCGGCCAGGTACTGTTGAATGACCCGGGCGCCGCCCCAGAGCCGGACGTCCCGACCGTCCGCAGAGTCCTTCGCTCGCTCCAGCGCCCGCTCGATCCCGTCGGTGACGAAGTGGAACGTCGTGTCCCCCTCCATCTCGACCGGCGCGCGCGGATGATGGGTGAGGATGAACACGTCGTTGTGGTACGGCGGGTCGTCTCCCCACCAACCCTTCCACTGCTCATCCCCCCAGTCCCCGCCGCCCACGGGCCCGAACATGTTGCGGCCCATCACGCCGGCGCCAACGTTCTCTCGCGTCTCCTCCATGATCGACGTGCTCTCGTTCACCTCACCACCCTGCCTGTCATGCGACTCGCGCCAAGCGGCCAGCGAAAAGGCCCAGTCATGCAGTCGCTCCCCACCCTCGCCGAGCGGGTTCTCCTCGCTCTGGTTCGGGCCGGCGACGAATCCGTCTGCCGAGATCGAGATGTGACACCTGAGCTTGCTCATCGCGCCTCCTCAGTAGGCGGCCGCTTGGACCGCGGGGACATCGACGTATCGAGAACAGGTATCGACACGGCGTCTACCTTCCGGGATCGTAGTCCACGCAACGGGTTCCGGGGCGACGGGTGATCGCCACCGCGTAGTGGCGCGCGTGGCGCTTCGTGCACGTGTTTGGGCCTGATGTCGGCGCGTACGCTCAGGGGCGTGCGGTGGCGGTTCATGCGGCGTAGCGCTCGTATCGCTGCCAGAGCCACATCGGCTTGATTCGGCGCGGCGAGGACAGCGCCGGCAAATGCACCTACCGAAACCTCCGTCTGGCGCGGCGGCGCTCCTCGCTGGAAGTGCGTTCGAGCAACAAGGCAGGACGGGGCCGAGGTCCTGCGGGCAACGCCTGTGCGCCCAATAGCAGCGCCAGCAGCGTGGCTCCGCCGACGGCTACATAGAACCACTCTGCACCGCTCGCGCCAGACGGCCGTGTCGAGAATGCCGACTGGCTCGCCTGCTTGCGCGCCTTCTCCTTGCGCTCAGCCGCCGAGGGACTCTGGGCATAGCCGCTGGCGCCGGGTGGTATCGGCTCGACCGGAGGAGTGGCCGCCGGCAGGATCGCCAGCGGTGGTACCACGCTTTCGATCGGCGCCGGCAGGGGTGGTTCCACCGGTATCGGCTTGGGTGCCGGCGACGCGAGCGGCTTGGTCGCCAGCGGCGTGGGCGGTGCTGGCGGCGGCGCCGGCGCAGGCGGAATCGCAGTAAGCGCCGTCGGGAACGTGCCCGCGGGTGCCGGGGAAGGTGGAGGCGGCGCCGCCGCCCCACCCACTCTGCCCTGCGACTGGGCCGTGTGGACTCTGATCACTTCACCGACACCGGGCCGGTAGACCGTGCCGCAGGGCGACCCGAAGCCGCCCGGCCTGACCGTGACCGGCAGCGAGTAGCTCAAGAGGCCGGTGGTGATCGAGACGACCGTCGTGCCCGCGTTGTACGCGCAGAACAGGTTCGAAGTGGTGGAGGCAATCGGGTGCCCGTCGGCGCCCA